>JBFXEP010000330.1:0-4305 GCA_050179995.1 Hyphomicrobium sp. | reverse complement strand
TCCTTGAGCGCGCGCACCGCCTGCGCGGCGATGGCCTGGTCGCGGCCGAGCTTGCCCGCCCCCGCCGAGGATCCCGAGCGCAACGGATCGGAGCCGTGCGGCTCCGGCCCCACCCAGCCCGAGAACCCGAACGGATCGAGCGCATCGGCGTTGAGATAGAGCTGCTCCTTCTCGGGCTCCGTGACGCCGTTCACGTCGTAGCTGGTGATGACCTGTTCGGTGCCCGGCACGCGGAGGTCCGCTTCTGTCACATGCCACTTGCCTTTCCAGAGCGTGCGGTAGCCGGCCGCGCGCAGGTAGTGCCCGATGGTGGGCACCGAGCCGGGCAGCAGCCAGTGCATGTCGGGATCGTTGGCGGCCTTGGCGGCGCCGTCCGTGTTGGCGGCGCCATGCAGGGACGGATAGTGCCCGGTATAGAGCGACGTGCGGCTCGGCACGCAGGCGACGGAGGCCGCGTAGTGCCGCTCGAAGCTCACGCCCTTCTTGGCGAGACGGGCCTGCGCGGGAAGCTGGGCGGCGCGAAAATCCTTGAGCGCCTTGCTCTCGTAGACGGTGGGGTAGCGCTGCTCATCGACGAGCAGGAAGAGGATGTTCGGTTTCCCCTTGCCGGACGGAGAGTTGGCCGCGTGGACCACCTCGGACGTTGTCAGCCCGGCCGCCCCCGCGGCTCCGGCAAGCCCCAGCTTCAACGCACTGCGCCGGGTCAGACCCTCCTCTTCACCCATGACGTTCCTCTCGGCCCCCCGCTGCCGCAAAGAGTATGGCGGGGGGGCTCGCAGAAGTGCAATAGGGTTCGCTGCGTAGGGTTGGCGTCAGCGCGGGACGGGTGTTTGCGGCGCATCAGGCGAGGGAATGTCCGCGTCCGCGCAACGCCCGATCTCGATCTCCACGGTCGCATGGTCGACGCCGTATACCGCCTTGAGATGCTCCTTGATGGCGGCGGTGACGGCCTCGGGCGCCACCCCGGCATCGGCGAGGCGCGCGTGCAGCGTGACCACGGCGCGGTCCTGGCTCAGCGACCAGGCGTGCACGTGGTGCACGTCCGCGACGCCCGGCACCGAGGCCACGATATCGGCGCCGATCTGCCGCGGGTCGAGCCCCGCCGGCGTCCCTTCGAGCAGGATGTGCCCGGCATCCCGCACCACGCGCGCCGCCGACCCGAGAATGAGCACCGCGACCAGAATGGAGAGGATGGGATCGATCGGCGTCCATCCGGTGGCGAGGATCACGAGCGAGGCCGCGAGTGCGGCGACGGAGCCCAGGAGGTCGCCGATGACGTGCAGCACCGCGGCCCGCACGTTGAGGTTCCCGTGGTCGCCGTGGGAGAGCAGCCGGAAGGCCGCCAGGTTGACGCCGAGCCCCGCCAGCGCCACCCAGAACATGACGCCGCCGAGCACGTCGGCGGGCGATCCCAGCCGCTGCACCGCCTCGGCCACGATCCAGCCCGCGATCGCGAACAGCGCCAGCCCGTTGGCGAACGCCACCAGCACGCCGAAGCGGTCGTAACCGTAGGATCGCTTCCAGTCCGCCGGCCTGCGCGCCATGCGGAAGCCGAGCCACGCCAGTGCGAGGCCGGCGAAGTCCGTCAGCATGTGCCCCGCATCCGCGATCAGGGCCAGCGAGCCCGACACCAGGCCGCCCGCCACCTCCGCCACCATGAAGACGCCGGTGAGCAGCGCCGCAAGCCCGATGCGCCGCTCGCTCTGGCTCGAGCCGTGCGCGTGGTCGCGAGGTCCATGCTCGTGCGAATGCGTGTGCATGATGGAGGAACTCGAGAGCTTTCCTATGGTTCGCAGCGAAAAGCGCGTGCGGCTACTCTGTGATCTCTACCGTAAACGCGCGCTGTGTCACCGCGTCGCCGAGCGAGGCCTCGACCGCGAACGTATCGGTGCCGGTCTCGCCGGGCCGAGCCGTGTAGTAGATGCCGGTGCCCGAGACGCGCGCCCCGATGCAGGTGCCCGATGCGCTGGAGTTGACGGTCGTCTCCTGACCGGGCTCGAACGTCACGCTGCCCTTGGCCGGCTGTTGCGTGATGGTGATGGTGGGCGCCGGCTGGCTTTCGCAGGTGTCGCCGAAGCCCGCCATCACGAACACGCGCGCGCGCCGCCCGGCCACCACCGGGTTGCGCCGCACGCCGTCGCCGGACGCGGGCGCGGCCGTGGCGATGGGAGGGGCGCTCGCGGGCGGTCCCGACGCGGAGCAGGCCGCCAAGCCGTGGACGGCGAGGGCCAAGGCGGCGGCACGCCGGAGGAGTGTGGGGTTCAAGGAATGTGACCTGCACTTTTCTGTGGGTGGTCACTCTGCCACGGCGGACGCGGTCGATCACGCGTTGAAGTGGGCGCTGTGGAGAAACAAGGCTGTCACAAAACGAACGCGCCGGACCTGAGGCCCGGCGCGTCGAAGAGTGCGCGGCAGCCCGCCTCAGTGGGTGAGGTAGAGCTGGTTGATCTTGAGCGCGATGTCGCGGAACGCCTGCTTGAGCTGCGCGCCGTTGTCGGCGGTGTAGGCGGTCGACGGGTTGGTGGCGCACTGGTTGAGCGTGTTGATGGCGGTCTGGTTGCCGCCGAGCGCGAAGCCCACGGTATAGACCGTAATCCCTTTGCCCTTAATCGCAGTGCACAAGCTACGCGCCTGCGAGGTCGAGTCGCCATTCACGCCATTGCTCGCCGAAACGCCGTTCCCGTCGTACTGGAGATTGTACTCGCCGTCCGTCATCAGGATCGCGATCTTGCGCGTTCCGCTGCCGTAGCCGCTTGCCGCGCTGGAGGCACCCCACAGCGAGTTCCAGTTGGGTGACAGCGTGTACCAGGCCCAGGCCGTGCCGATCTGGCCCGCCGTGCTGCCGGCCAGGACGAGGTTCTGAATCCGGGTCTTGAGGGCATCCTTGTCCCTGGTGAGCGGCATCAGCTCGTCCGCGGTCGAGAGCCCACACGTGCCGTTGCTGTTGTAGAGCGTCATCACGTAGTTGCCGGCGCCGGGAGCGACGTCCGTGAACTTGTTCGTGCCCTTACGCTCGACCACGCATGGCGTTCGGCTGTATGTTCTGGCGTTCCGTCCGCTTCCGACCGTCACGGAGGCGGCGGGATTGCCCCGCGCCGTGGCGTTGGCGGAGGAGGGGAGGCGCACACCTTCGGCGAATGGGATGATCGCCATCCGCACCGGGTTCATGTTCTGCGCATCCGAGATCACGATGTTGACGAGGTCGGTTGCCGCCGTCTTGAGATCGGTGATCTTCGTGCCCATCATCGAGCCCGTCACGTCGAGCATCATGGCGATCTCGACGTCGCTGTTGGATTGGCCGCCGGCCCTGAGGACGGCTTTCGAGAACTGCGCCTGGTTGCCGTCGAGCAGCGGCAGCCTCGAGATGTGCGCGAAGTTGAGGAACGTCGTCCGGAGATAGGCGTTGCCCGTGGCGGCGAACGCCGTGTTGTTCTCGACCGCGTCGAACGAGATCGTATCGTCGATCACCTCCGTGCGGTCCTTGGTGTTCTCGGCATAGTAGCGGGAGGCGGCAAGCCGCGCTCCGGCCACGTCCTGGTCGTTGAACTGGAGCACGCGTCCGCCGGCGAGCACCGCTGCGTCCATCGCCGCGATGGTCTGCTGGCGCGCCTGCAGCCAGCGCCCGATGTCGACGGCGCCGCCCACGAACAGGGCGAGCGCAACGAACATGAGGGCGAACATGATCGCGACGCCGCCGCTCGCGTCTTGGCCGAGCTGGCGCAAGACGGCGAGGCGACTGAGACGGATCGAGGCGGGGGCAGGGAACGGTGACATCGCAGGGCTCCGGGAATGGTCCGGCAACATTCCCTCGCCCTGAGCTTAAGACTCGTAAATTCCACCATCCTGCAATCGTCGATGCGTCGAAATATAAAGGTTGGGGTAAAGAGCTGGCTAAACCGTCCAGTAAAATGCCGATCGCTCCGCCAAGGCGGCTTTGGCAATTGCAATGGTGTTGGGCGACGACCCGTGCGCGGCCGGTTCCGCTCATCTATACTGGGCGCCGACCCCCTGCGGCGTGGAATGACGCCATCCGGACCCCATGATCGACAAGCTCGAGCTCCTTCTGGCCCTTGCCCGCGAACGCCACTTCGGCCGCGCGGCGGAGGCTGCCGGCGTCACCCAGCCGACCCTCTCCTCGGCCTTGAAAAGCCTTGAGGATCAATTGGGTGTGTTGATCGTCGAGCGCGGCTCCCGCTTCCAGCGCTTTACACCCGAGGGCGAGCGCATCCTGGACTGGTCGCGCCGCATCGTGGGCGACGCCCGCGCCATGCGCCAGGAGATCGAGGCCCTCAAGAAAGGGCTCAC
>JBFXEP010000329.1:0-4307 GCA_050179995.1 Hyphomicrobium sp. | reverse complement strand
TCGGCGAGTCGGTGACCGAGGCGACGGTCGGGAAATGGCTCAAGAAGCCGGGCGACGCCGTGAAGGCCGACGAGCCCCTGGTGGAGCTCGAGACGGACAAGGTCACCGTCGAGGTGCCGGCGCCGGCTGCGGGGCAGCTCTCCCAGATCGTCGCCGACCAGGGCGCGACGGTTGCCATCGGGGCCGTGCTCGGCGCACTTGCCGAGGGTGGTGGGGCAGCAGCGGCGCCCGCTTCGAAGCCCGCGCCCGCGCCGCTCGTCGCCTCGGAGCCCGCGCCGGCGCGCGAGGCGCCGCCGTCCCCGACGGAGTTCCGCGCGCCGCCGAGCCCGGCCGCGCGCAAGCATCTCGCGGAGGCAGGTCTCGGTGCCGACGATGTGTCCGGCTCCGGTCGCCATGGGCAGGTGCTGAAAGAGGATGTGATCCAGGCCGTGGCGCAGGCGGCCGCCGCGTCCCGGCCGCGTCCCGAGCCCAAGCGCGAGGAGCCAGCGCCGGCGCGCGCCGCGGCCCAGGTGCCGGCTCAGCAGCGCGCGCGCGACGTCGCTCCCGCGCCAGAGCTGCGCGTGCCTTCACACGTGAGCGAGGCCGGCCGCGAGGAGCGCGTGCGCATGACACGTCTGCGCCAGACCATCGCGCTGCGCCTCAAGGAGGCGCAGAACACGGCGGCCATGCTGACGACGTTCAACGACGTCGACATGACGGCGGTCATGGCCATGCGCGGGCAGTACAAGGAGCTGTTCGAGCGCCGGCACGGCGTGAAGCTCGGCTTCATGGGCTTTTTCGTGAAGGCCTGCATCCAGGCGCTGCGCGAGATCCCGGCCGTCAACGCCGAGATCGACGGCGAGGACATCGTCTTCAAGAACTACTACCATATCGGTGTCGCGGTCGGCACGGACCGCGGGCTCGTGGTGCCGGTGCTGCGCGAGGCCGACCGCATGTCGATCGCCGAGATCGAGGCGAAGATCGCAGAGTTCGGAAAGCGGGCACGCGAAGGCAAGCTCGGCATTGCCGACATGCAGGGCGGCACGTTCACGATCTCGAACGGCGGCGTGTACGGATCGATGTTGTCGACGCCGATCCTCAATGCGCCGCAGGCCGGCATTCTCGGCATGCACCGCATCGAGGAGCGGCCGATCGTGAAGGATGGGCAGATCGTGGCGCGCCCGATGATGTATCTCGCGCTCTCGTACGACCACCGCCTGGTGGACGGCAAGGAGGCGGTGACGTTCCTCGTGCGTGTCAAGGAATGCCTCGAGGACCCACAGCGCTTCATATTGGATCTTTGATCCCCTCTCCCCATGACGAGTGCAGGGCGATTGGGAGAGGGAGAACTGACAGATGGCAGACCCGTATGATTTGATCGTCATCGGCAGCGGGCCGGGCGGCTATGTGTGCGCCATCCGTGCCGCGCAGCTGGGCCTCAAAACAGCGGTGGTGGAGAAGTGGGCGACGTTCGGCGGCACGTGCCTCAACGTCGGCTGCATCCCGTCGAAGGCGCTGCTGCACGCGTCCGAGCTCTACGAGGAGGCGGGGCACGGCTTCGGCCGCATGGGCATCAAGGCGCAGCCGGAGCTCGACTTGAAGCGCATGCTCGACTTCAAGGACGAGGGCGTGAAGGGCAACGTCGACGGCGTCGCCTTCCTCATGAAGAAGAACAAGATCGATACGTTCCTGGGCACTGGCCGAATCGCGAAGGCGGGGCAGGTCGAGGTGACGAGCGCCGCGGGTGAGCGGCAGGTGCTCGCCACGCGCGCGATCGTCATCGCGACGGGATCGGACGTGGCGCGGCTGCCCGGCATCGAGATCAACGAGGTGGACATCGTATCGTCGACCGGTGCGCTGTCGTTTGCCAAGGTGCCGGAGCGGCTGCTCGTGGTCGGCGCCGGCGTCATCGGGCTCGAGCTCGGCTCGGTATGGCGGCGCCTCGGCTCGACGGTGACGGTGGTCGAGTTCCTCGACCGCATCCTGCCCGGCATGGACGGCGAGGTGGCGCGCACGCTCGAGCGCATCTACGCAAAGCAGGGGATCACCTTCCGGCTCGGCACCAAGGTGGTCGCGGTGGCACGCGGCGAGGGCGGGCTCGAGGTGACGCTCGAACCCGCGAACGGCGGCACGCAGGACCGGATCGACGCGGATGCGGTGCTGGTTTCCATCGGCCGCGTGCCCTACACGGACGGGCTTGGACTCGACGAGATCGGCGTGCTGCGCGACGCCAAGAAGCGCGTCGTCGTCAACGGGCGCTTCGAGACCAACGTCACCGGCATCTTCGCCATCGGCGACGTGATCACGGGGCCGATGCTGGCGCACAAGGCCGAGGACGAGGGCGTGGCGGTGGCCGAGATCCTCGCCGGGCAGGCGGGGCATGTGAACCACGACGTGATCCCGAACGTGATCTACACCTCGCCCGAGGTGGCTTCCGTCGGCAAGACCGAGGAGGAGCTCAAGGCCGCCGGCATCGCCTACACCATCGGCAAGTTCCCGCTCACGGCCAACGGGCGCGCGAAGGTCAACAAGACCACCGACGGTTTCGTCAAGATCCTGGCCGACGCGAAGACGGATCGCGTGCTCGGCGTGCACATCATCGGCGCCAATGCGAGCGAGCTCATCGCGGAAGCCGCCGTGCTCATGGAGTTCGCGGGCTCGGCGGAGGATCTCGCGCGCACCTGCCACGCGCATCCGACGCTGTCCGAAGCCGTCAAGGAAGCCGCCCTCGCCGTCGCCAAGCGCGCGATCCATATGTGATTGCGTCCTCCCCCTCTCAAGAGGGAGGAGGAGATCAAGCGCGCGGGTGGGCTTTGTCGTAGACGGTGAGGATGCGCTCGCGGTCGACGTCGGTGTAGACCTGCGTGGTCGAAAGGGAGGCGTGTCCCAGAAGCTCCTGGATCTGGCGCAGGTCGGCGCCGGCCGAGAGCAAATGCGTGGCGAACGAATGGCGCAGCGCGTGAGGGGTCGCCGTCTCGGGGAGCGCGAGCTCGTCGCGCATGCGCGCGATGGCGAGCTGAATGATGCGCGGCGAGAGCGGTCCGCCCTTGGCGCCGACGAAGAGCGGGGCCGTGGCATCGAGCGGATACGGGCAGAGCGCGAGGTAGCGCTCGACGGCTTTCTGCGTCACGGGCAGAATCGGCACCAGCCGCTCCTTGCCGCCCTTGCCGATGATGCGGATGACGTCGCGCCCTGAGACGGGCGCGTCGCGGCGCGCGAGGCCGAGCGCCTCGGAGATGCGCAGGCCCGCTCCGTAAAGCAGCAGCATGACCGCCACGTCGCGCGCGCCGATCCAATCGTCGCTCGCGCCTTCGTCGTCGACCAGGGCCGCGGCCTTCTCGACGGTGAGCGGCTTCGGCAGCGTCTTCGGAATGCGCGGCATGGCGACCTGCGCGAGTGCGCGGTTGGCGACGCGATCGGTCGCCTCGAGCCAGCGATAGAATGTGCGCAGCGCGGAGACGGTGCGCGCCAGCGAGCGGCTGGCCGCGCCCTCGCGGCGGCGCGCGGAGAGAAAGCGGCGCACGGCCTTGACGTCGAGGCGCGCAAGGTCGGCGAGGCAGGGCGGATGGCCGAGGTCCCGCTTCAGAAAGGCGAGAAACTGGCGCAAATCGCGCTCGTAGGAGGCGAGCGTCGCGGGCGAGCGGCCGCGCTCGTGCGCGAGATGATCGAGCCAGGCTCCGGCCGCAGCGGCGAGATCGCCGGCCAGGGGCAACTCGCCGCTTGTGTCGAGGAGGTCGTCGATGGTCTCGCGTGTCATGCGCTCAAAGTGTGCCGCTTCATGCTTCATGCATCGTAAACGATTTGCGCGCGCGTCCCGTGTCGCGAACGGCGCTGCGACACTTTACGTGCACCCGCCGCATGCGTCATGCCTTCAAAAAGGCCTATAAACACGGCGTTTCTGGCTGCTCGTGGTGTGGTCGTCGCTGCGTGGAGCACGTGATTCGCCTGTGCGAATCGGGCCGCTCGCAACGTGATCGATTGCGGTCTTCGCCGCGTGGCGCTATGCAACTTCACACGTTCGCTTGCGCGCGAAGTGCACTTTAAGCCCGAAAAATGGGGGTTTTTGCACGCCGTTGCGCGTGCAAGCGTGTCTCAAACTCCCGTATGAGCCTAAAAAACGTAGTCTTTCTCGTTCCGTAGCCGCGAAGCTTCACACGCTGTTGTATGTTTTCGCGGTCATTGATTCTTTTTCTGGGGAAACACTCATGGCCAAAGCCGCCACCAAAACCGTCACTAAAGCCGTTCCGAAGGCGCAGAGCACCGTTACGCTCCGCCATCTGGGCAATGCACTTTCCGAGTCGCACGACCTTCCGAAGAAGCAGGCCAAC
>JBFXEP010000328.1:0-4316 GCA_050179995.1 Hyphomicrobium sp. | reverse complement strand
GTTCATCGCCGTCTTCCTCGCCACCGCGGCGACGTCGGCCATCCTCGCGCTGTTCGCCATTCTGCGGTGGGACGACCCGCGCGCCGTCTATTGGCTCGCCGGCGCGTTGCTCTACGTCGTCGGTACGTTTCTCCTCACCATGGTCTGCAACGTGCCGCTCAACGATCAGATCGCCGCCGCCAATCCCACGAGCGCGGACGGCGCCAGCCTCTGGTCGCGCTATCTCAGGGACTGGACGTTCTGGAACTCGGTACGCGCCGCGGCCTCCCTCGCCGCCACGGCCGCCTTCATCCTCGCCATCCGCGCCGAGGCAGCGGCCTAAGAGCCAAGCGCAGCCTTCTCCATCGCGAACGCCCAGTCGAGCCAGTCGGTCAGCGCCGCGACGTCGGCCGCCTCGACCGTCGCCCCGGTCCAGACGCGGAGCCCGGCCGGCGCATCGCGATAGGAACCGATATCGAAAGCGACACCTTCGGCTTCGAGCCGCTGCGCGAGCGCCTTGACGAAAGCCGCCTGCTGCGGCGCCGGAAGCGCCAGCACGCCGCCGTCGACAATCCTGAGGCACACCGACGTGTTGGAGCGCGTCGCGGGATCAGCCGCGAGGTTGGCAATCCAGGGCGTGCGGCGGATCCAGTCGAACAGCACCCGCGCGTTGGCGTCGGCCCGCGCCGTGAGCCCCGCGAGCTCGCCCACACTCTCCGCCCACGCCAGCGTATCGAGATAGTCCTCGAGCGCCAGCATCGACGGCGTGTTGATCGTCTCGCCCTCGAAGATCGCCGCGTCGAGCTTGCCCTTCTTGGTGAGGCGGAACAGCTTCGGCAGCGGCCAATCGGGGACATAGCACTCGAGCCGAGCGACCGCGCGCGGGCTCAAAATCAGCATCCCGTGTGCGCCCTCTCCGCCGAGCACCTTCTGCCACGAGTAGGTGACGACGTCGGCCTTGGTCCACGGAATGGGCTGCGCGAAGATCGCGCTCGTCGCGTCGATGAGGGTGAGCCCCTCACGGTCGTCCGCGATCCAGTCGCCGTCCGGCACGCGCACGCCGGATGTGGTTCCGTTCCATGTGAGCACCACGTCGCGCGTGAAATCGACCAGCCCGAGGTCCGGCAGCTGCCCGTAGTCCGCTTCCAGCACCCGCACATCGGCGAGCTTGAGGTGCTTGACGATGTCCGTCACCCAGCCCTTGCCGAAGCTCTCCCACGCCAGCACGTCGACGCCGCGCGCGCCGAGCAACGACCACAGCGCCGCCTCGAAAGCCCCCGTATCCGAGCCCGGCATGATGCCGACGTGATAGCCGTGAGGCAGCCCCAGAAGCTCCCGCGTCCTCGTGATGGCGAGCATGAGCCGCGCCTTGCCTTCTTTCGACCGGTGCGAGCGGCCGAGAAACGCGCCGCTGAGCGCATCCGGCGTCCAGCCGGGCCGCTTGGCGCAGGGCCCCGACGAGAAGCGCGGATTGGCGGGCCGGCGCGCGGGCTTGGCAAGGCTGCTCATGGCGGTGACGTCCTGCAACGGAACGCGGCACGAAGGCGGCGTTAGAGCTCGAATATAACCGCCTGCTTGACGGCGGGAAGCGCCTCGACCTCGGCCAGCACGGCCTCCGGCAGCGGCGACGAGGTGCTGATAAGGGCGATCGCCTCCCCGCCGTTGCCGCCGCCGTTCGCGTCCATGCCGACATGCATGCGTGAAATGTTGATGCGCTCGCGCGCAAGAATGCCGCCGAGCGCGCCCACCACGCCGGGTTGATCCGAATGGCGCGTGAACAGGAAATGCCCCTTCGGCACGGCCTCGACATCGTAGGCGTCGATGCGCACGAGCCGCGGCAGGCGTCCGCCGAGCAGCGTGCCGGCGACCGTCGTCGCCCCCGCCTTGGTCACAGCGCTGACCTCGATCAGCGAAACATAGTCGCGCGCGTGCTCGGAGCGCGATTCCCGCACCTCGATGCCTTGCCCGCGCGCGTGGTGCGCCGCATTGACCCGATTGACCGGCCCCGCCATGCGCTTGCTGAGCAGCCCGACGAGGGCTTCCGCCGTGATCGGCCGCGGATCGAGCTCGGCCACCGCTCCGAACAGCCGCACCACGAGCTCGCTGATCGGCGCGTCGACAAGCGCCCCGACCAACCCGCCGAGCGCCGAGGCAAGCTCCTGATAGGGACGCGTGCGCCCGAGCTGCTCGCTCGAGATGCGCGGCAGATTGACCGCCGCCTCCGCCGCCCCCGTCGTGAGGAAGCGCGCGATGTCCTCGGCGATGCGCACGCTCACCGCCTGCTGCGCCTCCTCCGTCGAGGCGCCGAGATGCGGCGTCAGCACCACGCTGTCGAGCCCGAGCAGCGGCGAGCCCTTGGGCGGCTCCGTGGCGAACACATCGAGCGCCGCACCAGCGAGGTGGCCGCTCTCGAGCGCCGCAACAAGCGCCGCCTCGTCGACGAGCCCGCCGCGCGCGCAGTTGATGAGCCGCGCGCCGCGCTTCATGCGCGCGATCCGCACCGCATCGATGAGATTGCGTGTCTTGTCGATGAGTGGGCAATGCAGCGTAACATAGTCGGCCACCGCGAGTAGGTGATCGAGGTCGGCGGGCTCGGCCGCCGATTCTGCCATGATCTCCGGCGCCACGAAGGGATCGTACGCCAGGACGTGCATCTTGAGCCCGGCGCAACGCGCGGAGACGAGCCGCCCGATGGTGCCGAAGCCGATGATGCCGATGGTCTTTCCGGCGAGCTCCGCGCCGACGAAGCGCGTTGGCGTCCATGCGCCACTGCGCACCGAGCGGTCGGCCTGCGGCAGGTGGCGCGAAAGCGAGAGAAGATGCGCGATGGTGAGCTCGGCCGTCGTCGTCGCGTTGGCGTCGGGCGTGTTGAACACCACGATGCCGCGCTCCGTCGCCGCCGGCACGTCGATGTTGTCGACTCCGATCCCGGCGCGCCCGATCACCTTGAGCGCCGATCCGGCGGCGATGATTGGCGCCGTCACGCGAGTCTTCGAGCGCACGATGAGCGCGTCGTAGCGAGGAATGCGCGCCACGATCTCAGCCGCATCGAGCCCCGTGTCGGTATCGACCGCGAACGCGCCGTCCGCTTCGAGCAGCTTGCGTCCGTCCTCGTGAATGGGGTCCGCGATCAACACGTGGAAACGATCGGTCATGCCATGGCCCTTTGTGCGAGAGCGAGAGACTAGCCGCCTCGTCCGCGAGGGCAAGCTCCATCATGCCGCGTCCGCCAGGAAGCCCGCCACCGTCCGCAAGCGCCGGGCGTCCCAAGCGAGAAGGCCTCCGGCGGTGTGCGTTCGCCGGAGGCCTCGAGCCAACAGAAAATTCGGCGCTACCGCGCTCAGTCGTCGTTGTCGGGCCGCGAGTTCAGGATCTCGCCCGTCGCCGGATGCGCGTAACCCTCGATGCGCCCTGTCGGGCCGATGGCCTCGAACTCGTAGGCCCCGTCGTCAACCTTGATCTCGCGCAACTTGTAGCCCGCTGCCTCGAGCTTCTGGCTCACCTGCGAAGCCGACATCCACTGGTCGCGCGGCACGTTGTTCGGTCCGACGAAATCGTCGTCCCTGGCCAGCGCCGGAGCAGTCAAGGCGAGCGTCAGGAGCGAGGCGGCAACAAGCTTCTTCATGGGATCATCTCCGTTTATGTTGGTCCGTCGGGAGAACCATCACCCGAACGCCGCCACCATGCGCCATCGCCCCTGATGCGCCCCTGATGGCCCGCGTCAGCGGTTTGTCAGCCAGAAAGCCCTATCCCTTCGTCACATGAGATCACGCCCGACCGGTCCTTTTCGCGCATGCCTCGCCGCCGTCGCCGCAACGCTGGCGATGACCGCCGCTGCGCACGCCGACGACGAGCGCGATCAGGAGCTTGCGCGGGGCGCGCTGCTCGAAGGGCGCATCCGTCCGCTGGCCGAGATCACGGAGATGGTCCGCCCGCATCTTCCCGGCACAATTCTGGGCGTCGAGATCGAGGTCGAGGACAAGGGCACGATCGTCTACGAGTTCGACGTCCTGGACACGGATGGCCGGCTGAAGGAGGTCGAGGTCGACGCCGCCACCGGCATGATCCTCAAGATCGAGGACCAGGACTGATGCGCGTTCTCGTCGTCGAGGATGAGCCCGCCATTGCCGCGGGCATAACGGCGGCCCTCTCCGCGTCGGGCTATCAGGCTGAAACCGCAGCCGACGGGGAGGAGGCATGGTTCCTCGGTGACACCGAGAATTTCGACCTCGTCGTCCTCGACCTCGGCCTGCCCAAGATGGACGGTCTCGCCGTCCTGAAGCGATGGCGCAGCGCCGGCCGGCAGATGCCGGTGCTGATCCTGACCGCGCGCGGCG
>JBFXEP010000327.1:0-4324 GCA_050179995.1 Hyphomicrobium sp. | reverse complement strand
ACCGGCGTCTCGAGCAGAAGGTCCTTGTGCGTGACGCCCGCGACGGCGATCACCAGATAGGCCATGATGCCGAGGAAGATCAGCCAGCCCGTGTGCGCGGTATCGCTCGAGTGATTGACCGCCTCGAGCAGCGTATACGGGTTGACGGGCGTTTCCCCCTCGGGCGCGCCGCGAGCCAAATCCGTCATTCCGGGAACCCTCGACAAGATGCGGCTTAGACATGCGACAATCTTCAAGGAGAAAGTGTGTCGCGCGCGGAGGCCCTGTAGTCGTCGTCTGTTACGTCCGCGCCACCCCACGCGGCCGGTATTCTGTTGGAGCCCCAGGCTTTAGCATTGCCGGCGCGGACAATGGAAGTTAACACGGGCGTCAGGGCAGGGACGCGCGCCAGGGAATGGCATTCGTCCGGCCCCTGAAGGTACGCTCGCTTGAGGGCACACCTTGGCCGGCCTTGAAGACGGAAAGACCTCGTGTACGACTGCAAGAAGTGTCCCGGGTTCTGTTGCTCCTATCCGCTCATTGCTCTCGACAAGCGCGACGTCGAGCGCCTTGCCCGCCACCACGGCATGGAGTTCGAGGAGGCGCGCCGCGCATTCACCCGCGAGGCGCACGGGCGCAAGTACGCGATGAAGCGCAAGCGCGACCGCCACTTCGGCGCCATCTGCCGCTTCTTCGACACCGTCAAGCGGCGCTGCACCATCTACGAGGCGCGCCCCGCGGTGTGCAGGTCGTTTCCCGGCAAGGGGCGTTGCGGCTACTACGACTTCCTGTCGTTCGAGCGCCGCGCACAGAACGATCCCGAATGGGTTGCCGTGACCACCAATCGGTGATCGAAGGAAAAACAATAAAATCAATGTTATAAGTTGCATGGATAACGCAAAACACTAACAAATTTAAGTATCTTATTAAACATCGAACACATAAAATAAGAGCAAGTGATTTGTGCTCGCCTGCGGCCGAAACCGCTCGCACGACAAAGGAGACGACCATGACCCTGATGACGCGCGCCGTGACGGCCTTCGCCGTCCTCTCGCTCGCGGCCATTCCGGTCGGGGCCCTGACCATCAAGAACACGTCCTCGAGTGACGTGTCGATCGGCGTCGACAACGGCGCCGACGAGGCCGTCTACCAGATCCCGGCCGGCGGTTCGGTCGACGTGAAGCAGGACTGCAGCAGCGACTGCGCCGTGACCGGCCCCTGGGGCTATTCCCGCCTCCTTTCGCAGACCGACACGCTCGAGACCGACGGCGGCTCGCTCGTGACGGCGGACGCCACGCCGCCTTCGCAGGGCCTCGTGCCTCAGAACCCGGTGACCGACACCGAGGCCTCCGCCGCGCAGACGCCGGCGGCCGAGGAGGCTCCCGCCGCCAAGCCGGCGCGCGTCTATCGCAAGCGCCAGGCGGCCGCCAAGCCCGCCAACAAAGGCCCGGGCGCCGGCTCCTTCGAGCTGCTGTTCTTAGGTCCCGGCAAGTAGCAGGCACAAAAAAGCGCCCTCTCCGAGAGAGGGCGCTTCACGGCTTTTGCGGACCGCAAAGACTAGCGCGACAGCCTGATGACGGCCGAGCCCTTGGTGCTGGTCAGCCGCACGGTCTGGCTCTGCCCGCTGACCGATATCTGGATCTTGCCTGACGTGTCGAACTCCGGATTGTAGAACGTGCCCCGGTACGAGCTGCCCGAGCCGCGGATGAAGGCGGTCTGCGAGACCGTGCCCGACTGCGTGGCGCAGGTCGCGCTCACGTCGTAGGCGGACTTGCCGCTCGGGCTGAAGGTGGCGCGGCAGCGCGCGCGCTCGGTGGCGCCACCACTGAACGTCACCGTGCCCCCGCCCTTCCACGAGCCGGCAAGATCGGCGGAGGCGGCGTTGGCGGCGCCCGACGCGGCCAGAACCGCGCCCAGGCTCAAAGAGAGAAACAGGCTCCGTGCGGCGTACTGCATCAGTCTCCCCTATGTGTTCTGCGCCGGCCTGCGCCGGGCGATTCTCCACATTATACGCGCGAACCCGTTTCCCGGACCGCGCGCGGCTCAACTAAATCTGTGCGCTCGCCGCGCTGCCGCAAGAGCCTGGGGCAGCACGGCCTCGAGCACGTCCAAGTCCTCGTCGCGACCGCACGAGATGCGAATGCAGCGGTCGAGCGGCGCCACACCGGGCTTACGCGCGAACACGTCGCGCGTGAGGATTTCATCGAGCACCGAGCGCGCGAAGAGGCCGTCATGGCCGCAGTCGATGGTGACGAAATTGGCGCCCGACGGCAGCGGAATGAGCCCATGCCTGCGTGCGATGCTTGCGATCCGCTCGCGTGCACGGCCGATTTTCCGAACCGCCTCGGTTAGATAGGATTGATCATGCAAAGCTGCTAGGGCCCCGATCTGCCCGACGCGATTGATACCGTAATGATTTCTTACTTTTTCGAAGACGCTGATGAGGTCTCCATCCCCCAGCGCGTAGCCGATACGCGCCCCGGCGAGGCCGTAGGCCTTCGAGAACGTCCTCAGCCGCAGCACCTGCGCATTGGCGACATCGACCGGCGGGATGGCGCCGGCGGGCGCCGTGTCGCAGTACGCCTCGTCGAGGAGCAGCAGCACGCCGTCGGGCAGCCCGGCGCAGAGACGGGCGAGATCGTCCGCCCCCCACCAGGAGCCCATCGGGTTGTCGGGATTGGAGACGTAGAGCGCCACCGCTCTCCTCTCGCGCGCCGCCGCGAGCAGCCCGTCGAGATCCTCGCGGTCGGCCCTGTACGGCACCTTGACCAGTGTCGCGCCCTGCGCCGCCACATGGAAGTTGAAGGTCGGATAGGCGCCGTCCGAGGTAACGATGACGTCGCCCGGCTCGGCCACGGCGCGCACCGCGAGCCCGAGCAAGCCGTCGATGCCCTCGCCGATGACGACATTCTCGGGCGCCACGTCATGGTGCCGTGCCAGCGCCACCCGGAGGTCGTGGCTTTCCGGGTCCGAGTACTTCCAGCTTTCACCGCAAGCCGCTTCCATCGCCCGCACGGCGGCCGGGCTCGGCCCGAACAGGCTTTCGTTGGCGCCGAGGCGCGCCGCGAACGGTCGCCCCCGCGCCCGCTCCTGCGCCTCGGGCCCGACGAACGGCACGAGCTTGGGCAGCTCCCGGATAATGCGCGTCAGCGGCGGCTTCTTCCCCATCGCGCCGCCTAGATCAACCCAAGCTCGAGCAGCGCACGGCGCATGTCGGCCGGCAGCGCGCCGAGATCGGCACTGCCCGCGCCGAGGTCGTCCGGCGCATCGTCGCCGGGAAGGTAGCGCCAGCCCTGGAACGCCCGCCGCGGCACCGGGCGTACCGGAACGAGCTTGCGGTCGAGCATGATGAGGCAGCACGCCGAGCCGTCGTCCTTCGTGCCCTCCTCGAAGCCGGTGATCCTCTGGCGCACCTGCACGATGCCCTTGATCACCCAGTAGAGCGAGCCGCCGTCCAGGATCTCGGCCTGCCGCTTCGGCGTCTGCAGCGTCGTATGAAAGATGCGCGGCTTCTCCTTCTGCGCCTTCTGCTCGCGCACACGCTCGTCCTGCCACGTCTTGAGCTCCCCGATCGAGGCCACGCCGACGCAGAGCTTGATGATGTGGAGGGCCATGCCGAGGCGCGCTCACTCGTCGCTGCAGAACCCGGTGTACTGGCCGAACACGGGACTGCCGACGATGCCGAGATGGCGCGAGTGCACGGCCGGATGCTTCCCGGTCGTCTCGTCCTTGTCGTAGACCGTCGTCAGGTTGAGGAAGCCCTCGTTGACCACCTCGAGGAAGTGGTTGGCATTGATGGCCCGCACCACGCTGAGCTTGCCGGCCACCGCACCCGGTGCCGCCTTGATCGTCGCCGTCTGCTTCTCGAGATCGATGTTCTCGATCGTGAACGCGAGCGGGGCGGGCGGCTTCGAATGGAAGGCACCGGCGTCGTAGCTCCACGACGCGCCGTCCGAAAACGAGCAGGAGAGGTTCTTCGGGTTGTCCTCCGCTGCGGCGAGCGAAATGGAGAGAAACCCGGCAACGGCGCCGAGCGTCCGCGAAACCGTCGATCCGAGCTTCATGGGCGTCCCCCCGAGAACGGCCGCGCGCGGACATTGCGGGCGGCGAGGCCAATGCCAGAGCGAGGCGTAGCCCGGCGGGCGGATCGGGGTCAACAGCTCGGACGCCGCGCTTGCCTTGCCGGCGTTGCATCTGGGCCATGCTCGCGCCGCCTTTTGCCGCGACAATTTTGTGAATGACCACAAAGGTCTCCAAACTTCTGGAAATCGGAAGTCATCGGTTCTCCATGTGGAATCGGATGCCAGCGAACGGGTGGTCCGGGCTGGCGTCGCAGGCCGGGAGC
>JBFXEP010000326.1:0-4346 GCA_050179995.1 Hyphomicrobium sp. | reverse complement strand
GGACCTCGCCGTCATCGCCGCCCACCTGCAGGACGCCGTGCTGCGGGTGGACGACATGGCGTTCGTCAAGTCCGAGCGGCGCTTCGCGCTGGTCGCCAACCGCTTCGACTGGAGCCACGCGGCGACGACACGCAAAGCGCGCGACGGATTCATCCGCCGCCGGACGGGACTCAGGATCGAGCACGCGACGAGCGCGCAGGTGCAAGAGCTCGACCTCACGGGCAAGGACCGGGTGCTCTCGCTCTTGACGCTCACCTTCACGCCGAGCGGCAGGGACGACGACCCCAGGGGCACGGTCACGCTCACGTTTGCGGGCGGCGGCGCGGTGCGGCTCACCGTCGATTGCATCGAGGCGGGCATGACCGACCTCGGCGCCGCCTGGTCGACCCCCAACAAGCCCGAGCACGCCGACTAAGCTTAACTAGCTGCGGGGGGCGATCGCGCTCTTTTGCTGGCGAGACCGATTTTCCACGCTTCGGACTGATAAGGTCCGAAGCGATCATGGTCTCCTGTGACGGTAGTGCGCTTTCGCCTCGGGCGACCGTCGCCTATAAGGGCGAGTTCGTCGCACCCGCCTGATGAACGGGCGTCACGCGCACGGCCGCAACGCGCTCCCGTCCCGCTTCGGGCCCGTCCCGCTTCGGGCTGGTAGACTGCGAAGCGATTCTGGCCGTGGGGCCTCGCCGCGGGGCCCGCACTGGAGCATTCAATGCCGCTCAGGCTTTCGACATCCGACTCCGACTTCGCGTCGCGCTTCGACGCCTTCCTTGCCACCAAGCGGGAAGCGTCGGAGGACGTCGATCAGGCCGTACGCGCCATCATCTCCGATGTGAGAGCACGCGGGAATGCGGCGCTGGTCGCGCTTTCGCAAAAATTCGATCATGTCGATCTCGGCGCGCTCGGCATCAGGGTGAGCGAGGGCGAGGTCGACGCGGCGGCCGCCTCATGCAGCGCGGAGACGCTCGACGCGCTTTCCTTCGCACGCGAGCGCATCGCGGATCATCACAAGCGGCACCTGCCCACCAGCGAGACCTATCGCGACGGCGCAGGCGCGACGCTCGGGCATCGCTGGACGGCCGTCGAGTCGGCGGGGCTCTATGTGCCGGGCGGGCTCGCCTCGTATCCGAGCTCGGTGTTGATGAACGCGGTGCCGGCGAAGGTTGCCGGAGTCGAGCGGCTCGTCATCGCCGTGCCGTCGCCCAGGGGCGAGCTCAATCCGCTCGTGCTGGCGGCGGCCAAGCTCGCGGGCGTCTCCGAAATCTATCGGGTCGGCGGCGCGCAGGGCATCGCCGCGCTTGCCTACGGCACGGAGACGATCCGGCCGGTGGCCAAGATCGTCGGGCCCGGCAACGCCTACGTGGCGGCGGCCAAGCGGCAAGTGTTCGGCACGGTCGGCATCGACAGCATCGCGGGGCCGTCGGAAGTCCTCATCATCGCCGACAAGGACAACGATCCGGCCTGGATCGCGGCCGATCTCCTGGCGCAGGCCGAGCACGACACGGCGGCGCAGTCGATCCTCATGACCGACGACGCGTCCTTCGCGGAGGCGGTGGTGGCGGCGGTGGCGCGGCAGGTGCAGCAGCTGCCGAGGGCCGACATCGCGGGCGCGAGCTGGCGCGACTTCGGCGCGGTGATCCTCGTCCCGTCGCTCGACGAGGCGCCGGCGCTCGCCGACCGCATCGCCGCCGAGCACCTTGAGATCGCAACGCGCGATCCCGAGGCCATGGCCGCACGCATCCGCAACGCGGGGGCGCTCTTCCTCGGCGCCTACACGCCCGAGGTGATCGGAGACTATGTGGCCGGCCCCAACCACGTGCTGCCGACAGCGCGCAGCGCGCGCTTCTCGTCGGGGCTCGGGGTGCTCGACTTCATGAAGCGCACGTCCATCCTCAAGCTCGATCCGGCCGCGCTCGACAAGCTGGCGCCGGCCGCCATGACGCTCGCGCGGGCGGAAGGGCTCGAGGCGCACAGACGGTCGGTCGAAATCCGGCTTCAAGGGAAACGAGGGGCAGGGCAATGACAGACGCGCCGACCGAAACCATCGAGACCAACAACCGGCTGGCCGAGATCGCGCTCGACCCGGCGTCGATCGGGCGCGGAAACGCCAACATCGAGCATGAGCGGGAGGTCGCCATCTACGACCTGCTCGACGGCAACTCGTTCGAGCTCGAGGGCCGCGACGACGGACCCTACAAGCTCACCATCGGCCTCGTCGACGAGCGCCTGGCGCTCACGGTCTTCAGCGCGGCCAACGCCTCCGACGAGCCGATCGTCGCGCACTTCCTGTCGCTCACGCCCTTCAAGCGCATCATGAAGGACTACTTCCTGGTGCTCGACAGCTACTACCAGGCCATCCGCTCGGCGCAGCCTTCGCGCATCCAGGCCATCGATGTCGGCCGGCGCGGGCTGCACGACGAGGGCAGCCGCGTTCTCGTCGAGCGGCTGGAAGGCAAGATCAAAATCGATTTCGACACCGCGCGGCGCCTCTTCACGCTCATCTCGGCCCTGCATTGGAAGGGGTGAACCCGTGTCGAGCGAGGGCGATGGACCTCGGGCGGTGCTGTTCGCGTGTGCCATGAACGCTGTTCGCAGCCCCATGGCCGCGGCGATCCTCAAGCATCTCGTCGGCGAGCGCATTCACGTCGCCTCGGCGGGGGTGCGGGCCGGCATCACGGACCCTTACGCGGTGGCGGTGATGGACGAGATCGGCATCGACATCTCCGATCACGAGCCGGCGCGGCTCAAGGATGTCGAGACGGAAGGCTTCGACCTCATCATCACGCTCTCGCCAGAGGCGCATCACCACGGGGTCGAGCTCACGCGCGTCATGCCGGCCGATATCGAGTACTGGCCGACGCCGGATGCGACGGCGGTCATCGAGAGTGGCGGGCGCGAGGAGGTGATGGCGGCCTATCGCGACGTGCGCGATAGCCTCTTCCGGCGCATCAAGCAGCGGTTCCTGCCATCGGGCGGTGCGCCCACGGTTTGAGGTGGGCAACAGGCAGCGGGCAGCAGGTTATGGCTGGGAGCGCGCTCCGACGAGGAACCATGTGCTCTGGGAGCCGACGCCCTTGATCTCGATTGAGCCGCGCGGCTCGAGCTCGAAGGCCGAAGAGAGCTTCTCGCGCGAGAGCGGGCAGATGTGGATGCGGCCCGGAAGCGACGTGTTCTCGAGGCGGGCGGCGAGATTCACGGCGTCGCCCCAGATGTCGTAGCTGAACTTCTGGCGGCCGATGACGCCGGCCATTACCGGTCCCGTCGCGAGCCCCACGCGCATGTTGATGTCGTGGCCGGTCTTGGTGCGGATCTCGCCGACGGTCTCCAGCATGTCGAGCGCCATGCGCGCGAGCCGATGAGCGAAGTCCGGCGCGGGCTCGGGCACGCCGGACGCCACCATGTAGGCATCGCCGATGGTCTTGATCTTCTCGACGCCGTGACGCTCGGCCAGGTCGTCGAAGTGCGAGACCAGCATGTTGAGCAGCGACACCGTCTCGCTCGCCCCCAGGCGGCGCGCCAGCGGGACGAAGCCCGAGATGTCGGCGAACAGGATCGACGCCTCGGGGAAAGTGTCGGCGACGTGCTCGGCGGGCTTGGCTTTCAGGCGCTCGACGATGGTGTCGGGGAGGATATTGCGCAGCAGGGCCTCGGTCTCGGCCTTGGCGTTCTCGGCCAGGCGGAAGGCGTAAAACACCGCCGCGGCGATGAGGCCGAAGGTGGTGATGACCGCCTGCATGTAGAGCGAATCGAGCACGTCCTGCGGCGCGGCAATGGCGGCCGCGGAGCGCGGGAACCAGAACCAGGACACGAGGTGCAGGACGAGCGCGACGGTGATCGACGGGATGACCAGCCACAGGCGTCCGAGGCCGAAGACGACGAAGGCCGCGGCCGCGAAGGCAATGTACTGGAGGTGCAGACCCGACTCGCGGCCCAGGTAGTAGGTGAAGGCGAGGAGGGCGGCGCATTCGGTCACGAGGATGAGGAGGGCGGCGGCGGCCGACCCGAAGCGGTGCACGAACGGCACGGCGGCGACGACGGCAACGATGGCGAAGTTGATGTAGACGATCGGCCAGTAGCGATCGAAATCGAGAAATGCCTGCTGCAGTCCGTAGATGAGGGTCGTGACCACGATCAGGTAGGCAATCATGTTGAGGATCATGAGCCTACGCTTGGTCTCGGGCGGATAGCCCGCCGTGCCCGCCTCGACGAGGCGCGAGAGCCACGGGCCGACAGCCGCGAGGCGCGGCGAGGATTGCAGACCCTCGATCGCTCGCGCAGGCAGGTCCTTGCCGCTGCTCACACCCGGCTTAGTCTCGGGCTCCTCCGGCCGCTGCACGATTTCAACTCTC
>JBFXEP010000325.1:0-4357 GCA_050179995.1 Hyphomicrobium sp. | reverse complement strand
AGCTATGATGCGCCGGGAACATGAAGCGGCAACGATGAGGACTACGTGGAGCAGAAAGAGGACTCCGGGGTTATCGAGGCGCGCCGGGGCAAAGCGAAAGCCAGGGCGCGAGCCGAGGCGAGCGATCTCGCGGTCGGTGCGCGGCTGAGGTCCGTGCGCGAGACGGCGGGGCTGTCGCAGCGCCAGCTCGCCAAGCTTGCCGGCGTCACCAACGCCACCATCTCGCTCATCGAGCAGGAGGCGCACGCGCCCTCGCTCGCCTCCTTGCATCGCATCCTCTCGGCGATTCCCATTTCCATCGCCGACTTCTTCGCCATCCCCGTCTCGCAGAAAAACGCTCTGTTCTATGACGCGAAGGATCTCGCCGTCGTCTCGCGCGGCGCCGCCGATCTGCGCGTGCTCGGCAGCGAGCGGCGCGACAAGGTCCTGCAGCTCTTCATCGAGCGCTATGAGCCCGGCGCCGGCACCGGCGACGATCCGATCGTCTACGACGGCGAGACGGCAGCGGTGGTGATCCAAGGCACGATCGAGGTCGAGGCGGCGGGCGAGACCCGGCGCATCGGCGCCGGCGGCGGCTACCAGCTCTTCGGGCGCGTGCCCTACCGCCTGCGCAATACCGGCAAGACGGTCGCCGTCGTCGCCTGCGCCTGCACCCCGCCGATCATCTGAGGCCCACGCACCAACGGCCCCGCCGCGCATAAGCATTTCGCTTTTTGTTCGTCTCGCCGATCACGCGCGCGTCCCGTGATTGATGATCGAGCGCGCGGCCGAGCGTGTGCCCGACGAAATTAGTCGAGCGCCTCGTTGGTGCTCGCGCGCGCGCCGCCAAAGCGGCGGGGAAACAGCGCCGAGGCGAGATCCGAGACGGCTTCCGAGATCGCGCGGCGAGGGCAGCGGCAGCACGCGGCCGGACTTGTCGACGGTGCGCGGCAGAAGGCCGCGCGCGCTCCTCAACGCGGTGACGACGCGATCGATGTTCACAGTCACGGGCAAGCCCCTTGGATGACATGTCGGATTGAAGAGCCACGATGTTGGAAATGGCGGCGCGCCCGACGAACCAAGAAGAAGTGCTGAGCAAATTCCGGGCAAATGAAAAGCCCGGCCCTGCGGGAGACAGGGCCGGGCGCGTTGCTCCCCAGATTTTTGAGAGCGCTAGTTGCTCTTGGTCGTCGTCGTGATCTGGTCGTAGACGCCGCCGTCGGCGAAGTGCTTCTTCTGCGTGTCGGCCCAGCTGCCGAGCACGTCCTCCACCTTGAAGGTCTTGGCTTCGGGAAGCTTCGCCTCGGCGAGCACCGCCGCTTCGCGCGGCCGGAAGCCCTGCTTGGCGATGATCTTCTGCCCTTCGGTCGAGAACAGGAAATCGAGGTAGCCCTTGGCGAGCTCGGCCGTGCCGCGCTTGGCGACCACGCTCTGGACGATGGCGACGGGCGGCGCGGCCTCGATGCTGAGCGACGGATAGACGACGTCGAACTTGTCGCCGAATTCCGTCTTGAGCAGGCCGACCTCGTTCTCGAACGTCACCAGGACGTCGCCGACGTCGCGTTGCGTGAACGTCGTCGTCGCGCCGCGCCCGCCGCCGTCGAAGACGGGAACGTTGGCGAACAGCTTGGTGACGAAGTCCTTTGCCTTGTCCTCGCTCTTGTCGGCCCCGAGCGCATAACCCCAGGCCGCGAGGTAGGTGTAGCGCCCGTTGCCGGAGGTCTTCGGGTTCGGAATCACGACCGACGTGCCGGCCTTGACCAGATCATCCCAGTCCTTGATGCCCTTGGGGTTGCCCTTGCGCACGATGAAGATCGTCGTGGTCGTGTAAGGCGCCGCTTCGTTCGGGAATTGCTGCTTCCAGTCCTTGGCGACCACGTCCTTGCTCGCCAGGAAATCGAGGTCGGTCGCCTGATTGAGCGTGACGACATCGGCCTCGAGGCCCTCTGCCACCGACTTCGCCTGCTTGGTCGATCCGCCGTGCGACTGGTTGACGGAGACGTCCTGCCCCTTCGCCGTCTTCCAGTGTGCGGAGAAGGCCGGATTGATCTCTTTATAGAGCTCACGCGAGACGTCGTAGGACGCGTTGAGGAGCGTGGTCTCGGCCGCCTGCGCACCGACGGCGCCGGCGATGGCAAATCCGAGTCCGAGCATGAAACTGCGGAACGTCGTCATGAGTTGGATCCTTTCGGAGAGTTGGCTTCGAAATCTTGGGTCTGGAAAAATGGCCGGCTCGCGTTGCGCGAGCCGGCCGAGGAGAACCGCGGTCGGTGACTACCGAGGTCCAGGGAGTGGATTGAGTGCAGCGCCGGCTATGCCGCCCTCACTTTCTGCTTCGGCCTCTGGCCGAATTGGGCGAGCGCGGCGCGCTCCGCGTCGCGCGGAGCCTGAAACAGCTTGCCGTCGAGCGGAAAATAGCGCGGCAGAGAAGCGTGGAAACGATAGCTTTGCTCGCTGTCCTGGCGGACCACGATGCCGGCGGTCTCGTCGGCCACCTCGATCACGTAAGCGTCTGACATGGGTAGTGTCCTCTCCCGCGTCGCGGCGGGCTCGTCTCGCAATTGGAGTGTTGGGTGTGGGCTGGCTTGAGCGGCAGGGCGCCGCGTCTGTGCGCGATCAACAACACCGCTGCGGGCGAGAGGACACGGCGCGAGGGGCGCTGGACAGGGTGCCGGCTGTTGTATCGTCGAACGTCATGGGGTGCTCCTTAGCGTTTGATGACGCGGCGCAAGTGAACCTCGAAATCACCGCGGCGTGCAGATGAAGCGCGCAACCGCATCTGAGCCCCGATCCGCGAGAGGGGTCAAACAACAAGATGTGCGAAGCATTGCACCCGAGGCGCATAGCTGGCGCCGTCCAGAGCCCTGAACAAAGGCTGATTTCTCCGCAGCCGTGATCTTGCGCAACCGCGCCCCGGCGAGCGCGCCGCCTGCAGCAATAAATTGCTCACGCCCGGCGGAATGCGCGATTCGACCCGCCAATATCGTCGGCAGAGCGGTTCATAAGCTCAGCAATTCTTCTTGGTTCGTGGCGCGGGGGTGCCCGCTTACGGTTCCCGCTCAGTCAAGCCTACCAAAGAGGAACACGAACCATGTCTATTGCCCGTTTCACCCGCCGCGCGGTCCTTGCGCTCGGCCTTTCGGTCAGCCTGGCTGGCCTGTCGGCTGCGGCTTACGCAGCTGAAATCTTGAATGTTTCCTATGATCCGACCCGCGAGCTCTATCAGGACTTCAACGTCGCCTTCGCCAAGCATTGGAAGGCTGAGACCGGCGAGGACGTCACCATCAAGCAGTCGCACGGTGGCTCGGGCAAGCAGGCCCGCGCGGTGATCGACGGCCTCGAGGCCGACGTCGTCACCCTCGCGCTTGCCGGCGACGTCGACCAGCTCGCCAAGAAGAGCGACCTCATCCCGGCCGACTGGCAGAAGCGCCTGCCGGACAACTCGGCTCCCTACACCTCGACCATCGTCTTCCTCGTCCGCAAGGGCAACCCCAAGGCCATCAAGGACTGGGCCGACCTTGGCAAGGAAGGCGTCGAGGTCGTGACGCCCAATCCGAAGACCTCGGGCGGCGCGCGCTGGAACTATCTCGCCGCTTGGGGCTATGCGCTGAAGCAGGACGGCGGCAGCGACGACAAGGCGAAGGATCTCGTCACGCGCATCTACAAGAACACCAAGGTGCTCGACTCGGGCGCGCGCGGCTCGCTCACCACTTTCACTGAGCGCGCCATCGGCGACGTGCTGATCTCCTGGGAGAACGAGGCCTACCTCGCCACCAAGGAGCTCGGCCCCGACAAGTTCGAGATCGTGACGCCGACGGTGTCGATCCTCGCCGAGCCTTCCGTCACCGTTGTCGACAAGGTCGTCGACAAGAAAGGCACGCGCAAGGTCGCCGAGGCTTACCTCAAGTACCTCTACACCGCCGAGGGCCAGGATCTCGCCGGCAAGCACTACTATCGCCCGCGCGATGCTGCCGCGGCTGAGAAGTACAAGGCGCAGTTCTCGCCCGTGAAGCTGTTCACCATCGACGAGGTGTTCGGCGGCTGGGCGAAGGCCACCGAGGTCCACTTCAAGGACGGCGGCATCTTCGACCAGATCTACGGCTCGAAGAGCTGACGCCACACTCGTGTCGCCGCCTTCGTCCCGTCTCCTGGGGACGAGGGCGGCGACCGCCTCACTTCCTCCGCCAATCCCCACCGAAAAGCCAAGTCTCCGAAGCCCATCATGATCTTGACCGCCACCATAGTGCTGACGAGCGTGACCGTCGCCGTCTCGGCCGTGGCTTGGTCGATGGCCGTCGCGACCCGCGCGGCTCCTGTCCCGCAGCGTACCGGCCCGCAGCGTGCCGGGATGCGTCCTCCGAAGCCGACATCGGGCCGC
>JBFXEP010000324.1:0-4377 GCA_050179995.1 Hyphomicrobium sp. | reverse complement strand
TGTCAAGTGAATTGTTGACGGCCTGCGCCGAAAGGATCGCGTCGCGTAGCCGGGAAAGCGCAGTCGAGGTAAACGGCAGGGCGGCGATGGCCTCCGCCTGCTCCTCGATCACCCAGGGATGGTTGAGAAGCACCTTGAGCAGCAGGGCCTCGCGATAGGGAGGCGCGCTGTCCGCGGCTGCCACGAGCGCGCTTTTTCTGAGGCTGCTGCTGGGGTTGGGGCGCTCGATGCCCTGCCCGAGGGCGGTCGGCAAGGGTCGTCGCGCGAGGATCTGGCGCCCGACGGCCGATCCGCCCCCCGAGCGAGGCCATTGACCGCCGCCCGCCGGCGCGCGCCAGGACCCAGTCCCGGAGCGACCCCCCGAGCCGGTCCAGGCGCCCTGACTTCCGGAGCCCTGGTTTCCAGGTCCCTGCCGTCCGCCTCCGCGCTGTCCCCAGGCCGCCGCGAGCCGCTCCCTGAGCGCCTGCTGGTAGTGGGCCCGCACGCTCTCGTCGGCGATACGCCCGATGAGATCGCGCAAGGTCTTCTCGAGCCCTGCGCGCCGCTCGGGCGTCGACCAGTCGCTCTGCCCCCACTCGCGCTCGAACAGCACGTCGATCAGCGGTCGCGCCCGGCCGAGAGCGGCATCGAGCGCAGCGGGACCCTGCTGGCGCACGAGGTCGTCCGGATCGAGCCCGTCGGGCAGGAAGGCGAACATGAGGCTCGCGCCGGGCTTCAGGTGCGGCAGCGCCGTGTCGACGGCCCGGAAGGCGGCGCGCTTGCCTGCGCTGTCGCCGTCGAAACAGAGGATCGGCTCGGCCGAGAGCCGCCAGAGGAGCTGCAGCTGGTCCTCGGTCAGCGCCGTGCCGAGCGGCGCCACCGTCTCCGTGAAGCCGGCTTCCGCGAGCGAGATCGCGTCCATGTAGCCTTCGACGGCGATGACGCGCTCCTTGTCGTGGGCGGGGCCACGCGCGCGGTGCGCGTTGAACAGGAGGTGGCCCTTGTGGAAGAGGGGCGTCTCCGGCGAGTTCAGGTACTTGGCAGACTGGTCCGGATCGAGCGCGCGCCCACCGAAGGCGACGATGCGGCCCCGCATGTCGCCGATCGGGAACATGACGCGGTGGCGGAAGCGGTCGTAGGCGACGGGGATGTCCTCGCCGTCACGTCGGAGACGTGCCTCCGGCGCGATCAGCATGCCGGAGAGCGTCATCTCCTCGAGCGTGTAGCCGGCCTTCGCCAGATGATCCTTGAGCGCGGAGCGCGAGTTCGGCGCATAGCCGATGCGGAACTGGGCAAGCGTCTCGCGCTTCAAGCCCCGCTTCTCGATATAGCGCCTGGCGTCGCCGCCGCCTGAGCCCGCGAGCGCCGTCTCGAAGAACTTCGCGGACTCCTCCATGAGCGCGAGCAGCCGCGTGCGCTGGTCCTCGCGTGCTTCGTCCCGCGCGTCGGGCTTCGGCAGCGCCACGCCCGCCTCCTCGGCCAGCCGCTCGACCGTCTCCGGGAAGCTCAGGCCTTCCGTGGCCATGACGAACTTGAAGATGTCGCCGTGCTCGCCCGAGGCGAAGCAGTGGTAGAACCCCTTCTGGTCGTTGACGAAGAAGGACGGTGTCTTCTCCATCTTGAACGGCGAGAGGCCCACGTACTCGCGCCCCTTGCGCTTGAGCGACACCTTGCGCCCGACCACATGGCTGACCGGCAGCCTGGCGCGGATCTCGTCCAGGAGATGGGGCGAAAATCGCATGGGGCTTCAAAAGTCCGCGGTTTGCAGAAAATCGAGGACACACGAGCGCTTATCGCTTCACGGCCTACGTACTCCGAGCTTACGCGATTCGCCCGCCCCATCGGGCTCCGGCGCCCCTACAACACGAGCTTCTGAGCACAATCCACAGGTCCGGCAGCAGGCAGCAGGCAACAGGCAGCGGTTTGCACGGCACGACCGCTGCCTGTTGCCTGCTGCCTACCTCAGCAACTCCTTCAGCACGCCGCTGGCGCGGCCGAAGTCCATCTGCCCGGCGTAGCGCTCCTTGAGCGCGCCCATGACGCGGCCCATGTCCTTGGGCCCGGCCGCGCCGAGCTCGGCGACCAGCGCCGCCACGGCCGCCTTCGTGCCGGCGTCGTCCAGCTGCTTCGGCAGATAGCCCTCGAGAATGACAATCTCCGCCTTCTCCTGGTCGGCGAGATCCTGCCGCCCCGCCTTCTCGTAGGTGGCGATGCTCTCGCGGCGCTGCTTCACCATTTTCTGCAGGATGACCACCACTTCCGCGTCCCCCACCTCGACCGGCGGCTGCCCGCCGACGCCGAGCTCCCGGTCCTTGATGGCCGCCTGAAGCAGGCGCAGCGTGGCGAGGCGGCCCTTCTCGCCGCCCTTCATGGCGTCCTTGACGTCCTGTGTGATGCGCGTGCGCATGGCAAAACCTCTAAAATCCACGGGATTCCACCCGTATATAAGCCACGCGTGGCGCGACCGCGAGCCACGCTTTGGCCGGGCCGCGTTCCTTGACCGGAAAGTCACGCTCGCATAGGGTCCGCCGCGATCCATGGACCGGCTCGAGCCGACCACCTTGCGCAGCGCGCCGCGCGCGAGCGGGACGCCGCGAGCCCAGAGATAGTGAGCGCCGCCCATGCCCACCACGCCCGCGCCTTGGACCGAGATCTCCAAGACCGCCCGCCTCGTGCTGGACGACGGGACCGTCATCGCCGGGCACGGTCTCGGCGCCACGGGGCGCGCCGCGGGCGAGGTGTGCTTCAACACCGCCATGACCGGCTACCAGGAGATCCTGACCGATCCCTCCTATGCCGGCCAGATCATCACCTTCACCTTCCCGCACATCGGCAACATCGGCACCAACAACGAGGACACCGAGACCTCGAACCTCGCCTCGCGCTCGGGCGTGCGGGGCGCCGTGCTGCGCGCCGAGATCACCGATCCGTCGAACTATCGCGCTGCCGCGCATTTCGACGCCTGGCTGAAGCAGCGCGGTATCATCGCCATCTCCGGCATCGACACGCGCGCGCTCACCGCCCGCATCCGCGAGAAGGGCATGCCGAATGCGGTCATCGCCCACGAGCCCTCGGGCGTCTTCGATCTCGCCAAGCTCAAGGCCGAGGCCAAGGCCTGGCCGGGCCTCCTGGGGCTCGACCTGGTCCCCGACGTGACGAGCGGCCAGAGCTACTCCTGGGACGAGACGCGCTGGGTCTGGGGTACCGGATACGGGCGCAATGAGCACCCCGACTTCCATGTCGTCGCCGTCGACTACGGCCTGAAGCGCAACATCCTGCGCTGCCTCGCCTCTGCCGGCTGCAAGGTGACCGTCGTGCCGGCCACCACCAAGGCCGAGGACATCCTCGAGCGCAAGCCCGACGGCGTGTTCCTGTCCAACGGCCCTGGCGACCCGGCCGCGACCGGCGAATATGCGGTGCCCGAGATCAGGAAGCTCGTCGACTCGGGCCTTCCCCTGTTCGGCATCTGCCTCGGTCACCAGATGCTCGGCATCGCCCTTGGCGCCAAGACCGTGAAGATGCACCAGGGGCATCACGGCGCCAACCATCCGGTCAAGGATTTCACCACCGACAAGGTGGAAATAACCTCGATGAATCACGGTTTTGCCGTCGATCGCGAGACGCTGCCCGAGGGCGTCAGGGAGACCCACGTCTCGCTCTTCGACGGCAGCAACTGCGGCCTCGAGCTCGAAGGCCGCCCCGTGTTCTCGGTCCAGTACCACCCCGAGGCCTCGCCCGGCCCTCAGGACAGCCATTATCTGTTCACCCGCTTCGTCAACAAGATGCGCGAGCGCCGGGCCGTGCCATTCAAGTCCGAGCGGTGATGCGCCTGCCCGGCTTCTCGCCGGCCTCCATTAAACTTGCGACATCTTCCCGGCCTGCGCATCGACTTTTTCCCAGCCCCACGTATAGGATGCCGCCGAATTCAGAAAGCGAGCGCCGAAAGCGCCACCTAACCTTGGGAAGAGACGACCACATGCGTACCATCGCAACATTTCTCGCAGCAGCCGCGCTTGCGGCCGGCGCGCCCGCGGCCTTCGCCTGCGACGGCAAGGCGGATGTGGAGGCCGCTTTCACCAAGCAGCACCAAACGCCCTGGCGCACCGAGACCTCCGGCAAGAGCGATACCGGCATCGCTCAGTCTCAGACCTTCGACTACCTTCCGCCCGACCGCATGTACCGCAAGGTCGTCTCGGGCGACGAGTCCGTGGAGACGATCGCCGTCGGCAAGACGGCCTGGACCAACGTCAAGGGCAGTTGGGAGGAGATGAAGGCCGAGCTCGCGCACGTGGTCACAACCCACATGCAGAGCGCGGTTGCCCCCGCCAAGGTATCGGTCGAGTTCAAGTGCCTCGACACGGTGACCTATGAGGGCAAGAGCTATCTCGGCTATCAGAC
>JBFXEP010000323.1:0-4377 GCA_050179995.1 Hyphomicrobium sp. | reverse complement strand
AACGATCGATCGATTGCCTGGGGCATTGCGCGCGCGCTGCATGGCCAGGGCGCCGAGCTCGCCTTCAGCTATCAGGACGGTGCCTTCGGCCGCCGCGCCGTGCCGCTCGCCCAGTCGCTCGGATCGAAGATCATCGAGCCGGCCAACGTGCTCGACCTCGCCACCATCGACAACGTCTTCGCCAGCATCAAGGAGGTCTGGGGCAGCCTCGACTTCGTGGTGCATGCGCTCGCCTTCTCCGACCCGCGCGAGCTCGCCGGCCGCTATGTCAACACCACGCGCGAGAACTTCACCAACACCATGGTCATCTCCTGCTTCTCCTTCACGGAGATCGCGCAGCGCGCCATCGCGCTGATGCCGAACGGCGGCTCGCTGCTCACGCTCTCCTACGGCGGCGCCACGCGCTCCGTGCCGTCCTACAACGTGATGGGTGTCGCCAAGGCCGCGCTCGAGGCGTCCGTGCGCTATCTCGCCGCCGACCTCGGCCCGCAGAACATCCGCGTCAACGCGCTCTCCGCCGGCCCCATGCGCACGCTCTCCGGCGCCGGCGTCTCGGACGCGCGCGTCATCTTCAACTTCCAGAAGGAGCACGCGCCGCTGCGGCGCACGCCGACCTTGAACGACGTCGGCGGCTCGGCGCTCTACCTGCTCTCCGATCTTTCCGCGGCGGTGACGGGCGAGGTGCACTTCGTCGACTGCGGCTACAGCACCGTGTCGATGCCGAGCCTCGATGCCTTGAAGACTGCCGACCGCGAGGCCACGGCCTCTGGCCGCTCTCCCTCCGAGGCCGCGGAGTAGCCGGTAGGCTTTTCCGCAATGCCCATCCAATAGTGAGTTCACAGCCTAGCATCCCGGCGTCATGGCGGAGCCATGCTTCGCATGGACGGCCGGGATCCATCCAAGCAAGATCGATTGACCGGCACGGCGCCACGGCGCAAACAGGGCCTCCATGATAGGTGTCTTCGATTCCGGTTTGGGCGGGCTCACGGTCCTGCGCGCGCTCATCGCGCGCTTCCCCGAGACGTCGTTCGCCTACCTCGGCGACCACGCCCACGTCCCCTATGGCAACCGGCCGTCCGAGGAGATCGTCGACCTAACCCGCTTGGCCGTCGAGCATCTCTTCCGGCGCGGATCGAGGCTCGTCGTCCTCGGCTGCAACACGGCAACCGCCGTCGCCGCGCGCCGCCTGCAGCGCAATTGGCTTCCCGAGACGCATTGGAAGGCGGAGGGCCACAACGTCGTCGGTATCGTCGCGCCGACCGTCGAGGCCGCGACGCAGACGCCCTGGGCGGTCACCACGCCGCAGTACCCGCAGAAGTTCCTGACCGACCGCATCGCCGTCTTCGGCACCACGCGCACCATCGCCTCCAACGTCTATGCCGAGGAGATCAGGAAGCGCTGCCCCAAGGTCACCGTCGTGCAGCAGATCTCGTCCGAGCTTGCCGGCGCCATCGAGCAGGGCCGGGACGAGGCCGAGCTCGAGCGCCTGGTCGAGACGGCCATCGCCGGCGCCATGGCGCAGTCGGACGGCGAGGCGCCGCACCGGGCCATCCTCGGCTGCACGCATTTCCCGCTCGTCGAGCACCTGTTCCGCCGCCACTTGCCGCCTGCGACGCGTATCCTCTCCCAGCCTGAGATCGTCGCCGACAGCCTCGAGGACTATCTCTCGCGCCATCCGCACTATGCCGGCGCGGCGGGCGCCGAGCCGCGCCTCGTGCTGCTCACCACCGGCAATCCGGACGAGGCCAGCGCCCGCGCGCGCGTCTTCGCCGGCGAAGGCCTCGTCTTCCATCGCCTCGAAGCCTGACGCAGGCTTACGCGCCGGTCGAAGGCGGAGGTCCGTCCCGCCGCTCGCGCGCCTTGCGCCGGATGTGGATGGCGATCTCCGGGCTCGCGGTCTCGAGGCGATGGAAGTCCTCGTAATGGAGCTTCAAGAGCCGGCATTTCGACTTGGTGACGAATGACGCGCGCGCAATGTCGTGATCGAGCATCGTGCTCCCGCCGAAGAAGTCGCCCTTCGAGAAAACCTCATCGCCCGCCGCCGAGCGGCACCCGACCAGGCCCGACGCGACGAAGTACATGGCCTTCTCCGCTCCCCCCTCGCCCAGGAGCTCGACATTGGGCGGCAGGTTGTGCGCCTGGAACAGCGGCATAATCTTCTCAGCCGCACTCGCGTCGAGATCGGCCAGCAGCGGAATGCGCGACATCAGCGACCAGGTGACGACGAAGTCGCGCCGCCCGAGCTCTTGCGCGAAGCCGGCCGAGATGATGGCCACCGGCAGCGCCAGGATGCAGAGCCCGGTCACCATGACGAACGAGGCGAAGAAGCGGCCGAGCGCCGTCACCGGCGCCACGTCCCCATAGCCGACCGTGGTCAGCGTCGCGATCGCCCACCAGGCCGCATCGGGCACGCTGCCGAACTTGTCCGGCTGCGCGCGGCCCTCGATGTAATACATGCCGGTCGAGGCGAGCAGCACCGCCGTGACGAGCAAGAGCCCCGCCCCGATCAGCGCCCGCTGCTCGTTGGCGATCACGCGCAGGAGCGTGTGCAGCGCCGGCGAGTAGCGCGAGAGCTTGAAGAAGCGCAGCAGGCGTAGCGCGCGCAGCACCCTGAGGTCGACATTGAGCAGCGTGCCGAGAAAGAACGGGAGGATGGCGGCAAGGTCGATCAGCAGCGCCGGGCGCAGCGCGAGCTTGAGCCGCGCCGTCCACGGGTTGAGGCGCTTGAGGAACGGCACCTCGACCGCCGTCCACAGCCGGAGCGCGTACTCGACACTGAAGACCGCGACCGAGAAGATCTCGAAAGCCAGGAAGTAGGGCCCGTATGCCACCGCGAGCGAGCGCACCGTCTCGGCGACGAACGCGGCGACGTTGAGCAGGATCAGGCCGACGATGCAGCCGTCGAAGATGCGGCTCGCGCGGCTCTCGCCTTGGCCGACCTCGATGATCTCGTAGATCCGCCGCCGCCAGGTGGTGTCCACGCCGAAGGCGCGCCGCAGTGCGGCCCGCACGCCGTTGCCGAGGTGCGCCGTCGCTTCCGTCTCGCTGCCGGTCACCTCGTGCCCGGGAACCATGCTCCACGTCCCTCGCCGGAGAACGAGGTTGAAGTCTAGTCGCCCCGCTCGATACTGTCTCGGGAGCGCCCCGTCTTTCTTGAGTGGCGGCACGCGCATGGGGTGGGCGAAGGAGTAGCGAATGGCGGAGGTCGCGCCCATTTGCGCGTTCGGCTGGAAGGCTGCGGACTTCCGCCTGCCGGCGACCGACGGCAACACCTACAGCCTTGCCGAGCTTGCCGGTGAGAACGGCACGCTGGTCATGTTCATCTGCAACCATTGCCCCTACGTGCAGGCCATCCTGGACCGGCTCGTGCGCGACACCCGCGATCTGGCTGCGCTGGGCGTCGCGAGCATCGCCATCTCCTCCAACGACGCCGTGGCCTATCCGGAGGACAGCTTCCCGCGCATGAAGGAGGTCGCCGCGGCCCACGCCTTCCCCTTCCCGTATCTCCACGACAAGAGCCAGCAGGTGGCGCGCGCCTACGGCGCCGTCTGCACGCCCGACTTCTTCGGCTTCAACCGCGATCTCGAGCTGCAGTACCGGGGCCGCCTCGATGCGAGCGGCCGCAATCCTGGCCCGCCGGATGCCCGCCGCGAGCTGTTCGAGGCCATGCGGGGCGTAGCGGCAACCGGCCGCGGGCCGATCGGCCAGATCCCGTCCATGGGCTGCTCCATCAAGTGGAAGGACATTTGACGGGCCCTTCCCGCCGGCGGGACCCGCAAGTCCGGCCAAATGCGTTGCCAGCCGTGCAAGCCGCCGCTATAGACGGGGCACTTCGCCGCTCGAGGCTTTGCTTTCGGGCGGCCAATGCGTTTGGGCCCACGCCTATGGGGCAAAACCCCGGGACGAGGGTGCGTTAACCGCGCTTTGCAGGTGCGGTCGCCACCCCTCCGAGGCCCGGACGCAATGTCAGCAAGTCATAGGAAGGTCATGGGGCCGCTCCCGCGCCGGGAGGGTCCCCTTAGAAATGGAGCGCCTGAATGGCCAACACCAAGTCCGCCAAGAAAGCCGCGCGCCAGATGGTGCGCCGGACCGAGGTCAACAAGAACCGCCGCTCGGCGGTGAAAACAGACGTGCGCAAGGTCGAGGAAGCCATCGCGTCGGGCGACAAAACTGCTGCAATTGCGGCGTTTAAGTCGGCCGAGCCGTCGCTCGTTCGCACCGCTCAGAAGGGCACCATTCATCCCAAGGCAGCAAGCCGTAAGGTGTCTCGCCTCGCACAGCGCATCAAGGCAATGGCCTGAATTCCGGCATTGTCCCACGCTCTTTTCAAAGACCAATCGTCAGCATTAAGAGTGTGTTCTGTTCGCCACAGGGAAG
>JBFXEP010000322.1:0-4384 GCA_050179995.1 Hyphomicrobium sp. | reverse complement strand
CCTTCGCGCGCGTGGTCGATCCCGAGAAGGCCGCGGCCGCCTCGAGCGACGTCAACACCACGCTCTACCGACTGATCCAGTTCGCGATCCGCGAGGCGGTGGCCGCGCGCACGCTCGACGACATCCTGGCCGCGCGCGACACCATCGACCGCGAGGTGCGCGCCTACGTGACGGAGCGCGCCGCCGCCCTCGGCGCCGAAATCGGCGAGATCGGCTTGAAGGACATCATCCTGCCGGGCGACGTGCGCGATCTCCTGAACAAGGTCGTGGAGGCCGAGCGCATCGCCAAGGCCAACCTCATCCGCCGCCAGGAGGAGACGGCCGCCACGCGATCGCTGCTCAACACCTCGAAGCTGATGCAGGACAACCCCCTGCTTCTGCGCTTGAAGGAGCTCGAGGCGCTCGAGAAGCTGGTCGAGAAGGTGGGCCGCATCGATCTCCACGCGGGCGCCGGCACTGGCGGCCTCGAGGCCCTGCTGTCGGGCCTCTACAGGCTCAGGAGCGAAGGCACCCCGGACGACAAGTAGGACGTGCCGAGAGACGACCGCGGCATCGCCGGCCATTGAAAACGATGGTTAGCAACGCGATATGCGGCTCCGCGCCAATTGCGCCAAAGCCGGAGGACGAAATCCCATGCATGTCACCATCGACGACGCCAAGAAGATCATCGAGGCCGCCCGCAAAGAGGCCGAGAAGACCAAGACCCAGATGTGCATTGCCGTCGTCGACAGCGGCGCCGACCTGAAGGCGTTTTTGCGCATGGACGGCGCCTGGGTCGGCTCCATCGACATCGCCATCAAGAAGGCGAAGACGGCCGTGTACTTCGGCATGCCGACTGGCCAGATCGGCAAGCTCTCGCAGCCCGGCGGCCCGCTCTATGGCATCGAGCATTCCAACGACGGCCTGATCACCTTCCCGGGCGGCCTGCCGATCGTCGATAGCGATGGCGTGCTCGTCGGCGCCATCGGCGTATCGGGCAGCTCTGTCGAGAACGACCACCGCGTCGCCTCCGCCGGCGTCAAGCCCGTCGGCGTCTCCGACCTCCCCGAGCACCCCTGGCGCACGTAACGCCGACGCACCTCCTCACCCGGAAGCAATCTGCGATTGCTTCCGGCCTCTCCCGTCATGGCGAAGCCATGCTCCGCATGCACGGGGAGAGGCGAGTTCGTGCGCTCAATAGACACCACTATTCCCTCACCCCTCGGGGTGAGGGGGCACTGTACTGTTTTTCCAAAAGTCGGATGAAACACGCTCTCACGGCTCGTGCGCCGTATCGTGTGTGGAGCACTTGATATCGAGCCCCGCCGCCTCGGCCAGGATGACGTCGAGGCCGACGAGACCGAAGCAGGCCATGGCGCCGCGCCGCGTCTCCGCGCCGGACGCGAGCCGGCGCGCCAGCGCGACCGATGTCAGCGCGGGCACGTAAGGCCCATGCCCCGAGCCGGCTTCCAAGAGCCACCGCACGGCCTTGGGGTGTCCCTCCGCGTCGCGCCCGCGCAGTTCGACAAACATGCCGCCGCGGTCGCTTCCGAGACGCGCGAGCGCCCGTTTGATCGCGAGCAGGCCCGGCGCAAGCGGCGCGAGGCTTCCGATCAGCCCCGCGCGCACGAGCCACGAGGCGGCCCACAGCCCAAGATGAAAGGGCAACACCTCGAGCCCGGCCCGGAACCGCACCGTGCCGAGCCGCGCGTCCTCGCGCGCGAAGAGATCGAGGTCCGGCACGTCCACATACCCGAGCCAGCGCCGCCCGGCGCTGCCGAATGAGCCGCGCCCGAGGCCCTGCCAACCGTGCACCGTGCGCCATTGCCAGTCGAGGAGCATGCCGACCGGCTGCCCCACGCCGCCCAGCACCGAGGCCACCGTCGCCACGCCGGGATCGAAGGCGTTGCCGGGCGAGATGGCGATGTCGATCGCGTCCACCGTTGCGAACCCGCCGCGAAGCGCGGCGACGACCGCCGACGAGAGCCCCGGCACGGAGCTCGCGCCCGTCACCGCGAGCACGCCCGCCGCGCGCGCGGCTTCGTCCAGCGCGCCGAAGCCCGCAACGAACGCCCGCGAGTCGGCGAGATCGATGCTATGGCACCCGGCTGCGATGGCGGCACGGGCGAGAGTGGTGCTCCCCGCCTCGTAAGGTCCCGACGCGTTGATCACGAGCCGCACCCCGAGCGCAGCGACGTCCGCTGCCGTCGCGACGTTGGCGTCGAGCACGGCCACGCGCACGGGATGCCCGGAGGATGTCGACAAAGCTGCGGCCTTGGCCTCGAGCGCGTCGCGGGTTCGCCCGGCAACCACGAGCTCGATCGCCTCGCCCCGCGCCAAAAGCTCGGCGATGCGCTGGCCAAAGGCACCCGTGGCACCGACGACGAGGATCGGAAAGCGTCGCTCAGGTGCCGCCATGATCCCCGCGGCCTTGCGCTCTTAACGGTTGGCTAACCATAAACCGCCGTCGCCGCGACAGCACAATGTTGCACTGCGATTGAGCAGGCCGCCGAGCCGCACGCGGTGCCTGTCCGCTCTGGCGCGGCTGAGAAGTGGCTGAACGGGTATCACTGATCAATTGCGAGCCAGTCCTTTACGAAGGGTTGCCGGATGCTTCGCCCCGCGACGGTTCGTTGCTGAATGAATGAGCATTTATATATGGAAGTCAGTACGTTCGACTGAATAACTCAGGACAAGGATGAAAGGTGTCGTTAATCGCCTGCCGCCAATAATGCCCTCCGACTTCGATGGAGCGGGGGCAGGACGACGATGAAGCGGCGGAAATTCGAGAAGCGGCTGAGCCCCGCCGGCCGGCGCCCCTTGCGCGCGGCGCTGAAGGTGCTGAGCGGCGACGCCGCCACCCGCCACGGGGCCGACGCGGCCGCGCAGATCTCCGAGCTCGAGCAGGCGCTCGGCGTAGCGCGCACGGCTGTCGAGGCGGCCCGCACGGCCAACGCGCGTCTGCGCGAGGCGATCGATATTCTTCCGCAAGGCATCGTGTTCCTCGATTCCGCCGGGCGCTACGTGCTCTGGAACGAGCAGTACGCCAAGATCTACCACCGCTCCGCCGACCTGTTCAAAGAGGGCGCCAGGCTCGCCGACACGCTGCGCATCGGTGTCTTGCGCGGCGACTATCCCGAAGCAAAAGGCCGCGAGGACGAGTGGATCGCCGAGCGCCTCCGCAAGATGATGACGCCCGGCGAGCGTCACGAGCAGTGGCTCTCGGACGGACGCTGCATCCTGATCGAGGAGCGGCGCACGAACGACGGCGGCGTCATCGGCCTGCGCGTCGACATCACCGAGCTGAAGGAGCGCGAGGCCTCGTTCCGCCTCCTGTTCGAGGCCAACCCCGTGCCGATGTACGTCGTCGCCGCGTCCGGCAAGACCATCCTTTCGGCCAACGCCGCCGCGCGCAATCACTATGGATACCCCGGCACGGAGCTGATCGGGTGCCCCGTGGGCTGCCTCCACCTCGAGGCCGATCATGATCGCATCGGCGACCTCTACGGCCCCGCGCCCGGCATCCTTGCCGATCACGTCTGGGCGCATCTGAAGCGCGATGGCTCCGTCATCGAGGTCGCGATCTTCCAGCAGGCCATCGTGCACGAGCGCACGCCGGCTGTTCTCGTTGCCGCCGTCGACATCACCGAGCGCCGCCGCGCCGAGGCTCAGGTCGCCTATCTCGCACATCACGACTCGCTGACCGGGCTCGCCAACCGCACCGCGCACCTCGCGCACGCCGAGGAGATGCTCGACGCCGTCAAGGTCAAGGGTGGCCTCGGCGCCTCGCTCTGCATCGGCCTCGACAACTTCAAGTCCGTCAACGAGACCATGGGCCCCGTCGCCGGCGATCTCCTGCTGCAGGCCGTCGCGCGCCGCATCGAGAAGACGCTGCGCTCGGAGGCCAAGGCCGGGCGCGTCGGCGGCGACGAGTTCGGCGTCATCATGCAGGGCGTGTCGGACCCCGAGGAGGTGAGTACGGTCGCGCAGCGCCTGCTCGATGTGATCGCCGTCCCGTTCAAGATCCAGGGCCAGCAGGTTTCGGTCGGGGCCAGCATCGGCATCGCCGTCGCGCCGGGCGACGGCGAGGAGGCGGGCAAGCTCCTGAAGAACGCCAACCTCGCGCTGTCGCAGGTCAAGCTGCGCGGCAAGGGTGCCTTCCGCTACTTCGAGCCCGAGATGAACGCGCGCGCCCAGGAGCGCCGCCGGCTCGAGCAGGATTTGCGAGCCGCCATCGAGGTGGGCGCCCTCGATGTCTACTACCAGCCCCTGGTGTCGCTCGCCAACGGCCGCATCGTCGGCGCCGAGGCGCTGGTCCGCTGGGCCCATCACGAGCGCGGCTTCGTCTCGCCCGCCGAGTTCATTCCCATCGCCGAGGAGGCGGGCCTCATCTGGGCGCTCGGCG
>JBFXEP010000321.1:0-4401 GCA_050179995.1 Hyphomicrobium sp. | reverse complement strand
CTGCGCACGAGCGACTCGTCGGAGAGCACGGCGTTGGCCACGAGGCGCGCGAAGCCGATGTCGTTGCCGCCGACCGACATCATGATGAGGTCGATCTTGCGCGCCTCGCCCGCCGGGCACTTGGAGAGCGTGAGCCCGCCCTGCAGCTCGGGGATCACCCCGTTCATGTGGTAGGCCTCGGGCATGTCGACCTTGGGCGCGTCGCGCTTGCCGCACTGCGCATCCGCCACCGCCGAGATCTGCGAGAGATCGGGCGGATGCGGCACCCACTCGTTACCCTTGTAGCGCAGGAACAAGCCCCACGTGACCTCGGCGCCGGAGCAGGAGAAGCCGGCGTAGGTCACAGCGCGATGCGGGTCCTCGATGGCGAGCTCGAGCGCCGCCCGGAGCTGATAGGAATAGAGCGAGCGGTGGCAGGCCTGATCGAGCCAGCGCGCGTTGCCCTCGAGGAAATCCGCGTCCCCCACCTGCTTCCACGCGCCGACGCGCGCCGGATATCCGCCGAACTCGCCCGTGACACCCCCCTTGCCGTAGGCCGTCGACCGCTCGGGCGAGAAGCGCACCGCCACGTCGGGATTGCCTTCGCCCGACGCGAAGCTGTCGCCGATGCCGACCACGAAGATGTCGCGCACCTTGATCTCGGTCGAAGCCACCGCGATGCCGCCCACCTCGACGCGCACCGAAAGCCCGGAGGGATAGGGAGCGGCGAACACCATCGCCTCGCCGCAGGGGCGCGTCACCGCACTTTCCGGACCCGCGCTCTCTCCCTCGGTCTTGGCAAGCTCGGCTGTCACCCAGCGACAATCGACGTTGGGCTCCGCCATGCCGCGGAGCGTAACCACCACGCGATGCCTCTCCGGGTTCACGTAGTCGCTCTTGTCCGGGCAGACATGGCGGTTGCGCGCATCGACCCAGCAGGTCTTGCGGTACATGGTCTCCGCCCATCCGGCGTCGTGGCGGCGCGCCAGCGCATGCTCGGCGGCGAGCACCGGCGCCGCGGCGCGCTGCTCGGGATCGAGCGCGAGGTACGTCGCCCGGTGCACCTCGGTATCCTTCGCGTCGACGAAGAACCGGAACGGGTTCTCCACGCGCCAGTCGATCTCGACCGCGATCGGCTGCGGCGGCGGACCGAAGGGGGGATTGGCGGGCGCATAGCCCGGAGGCGCGAGCAGCGGATCGATGGCATCACCGATGGACGGCGCACGCGCCGCGGCGGGGCTCGCCGGGTCCGCGACGGTCGGCTCGAACGGCTCGCCCACCGAAGGCACGCCGGGAGCCGTGACCCCCACATCCGCAGGCGCGGCAGCATCGTCGGCCGGCTGCGCCACGGCGTGGCTCACCCACAGGAGCGCCACGCCGAAGCTTGAGACGGTAAATCGAGCCATGCTTGAAATTTCGATCCCGATGATCCTTCCCGCTCGGGCGCGTGCGGACGTCTAGATCCGGCCACGCACCTGAGCGAACCACAGTCTCATGACACGCGAAAGCGGCGAAATGTCCGCAACATCCCGCAGCACGTCCCGCCGCGGGGCGAGCACGGATTTCACGTAGGGCTCGACCAGCACCAGCGGAAGGAAAGCCGCCCTCGCATCAGGTTCGAGACCGGCCGCTTCCTTGCGAAACGCATCGAGCGCGCGCAGAGCCTCCTCCGAGAGGCGCGACAGCAGCGCGCGCGTCGCCGAGCGCGCCTCCGCCGGGGCGGCGCCCCTGGGATCGCTGAGCCCACCCAGATACGCGGGCGGCAGCGGCAGACGACCAAGAGCAAGATGCTGTGGCAAGGTGAGGGCAAGCCGCGTCAGCGCCAGCGCCCGCCCCGCCGGCACGACGCCAAGCGCCGCTTCGCCGCACCCCAGGACCAGGAGCGCGAGCCGCAGCCCCGCGCCACCCGTCTCCGCGGCATAGCGATCGAGGCGCTCGTCGTCGGCGAAGCCATCCTCGTAGAGCTCCCGCGAAGCCCCTTCCACCGGCGCCAGCACCAGGTCGCGATCGAGCCCGTGCCGGCGCGCGAGGCCAGCCACCGCGTCGGCGACCGGATGACCACTCGCCGGCGCATCGGCGCCGAGCGCATCCCGCCACCACTGCAGCCGGATCTCGCCGACGGCGGCGTCGTGCGCGAGGAGCGGGATGCGGCGGGTCTCGCCGAGGTACGCCGCCAGCACGACGAGATCGGCGCGCGCGTCCGCCGGCGCCAGCAGCGCCGCGAGATACCGGTCGCGATCGGAGCTTCGCGCCGCATCGAGAACCGCCCTGTCGATCGTGTCCATGGCGCCCCTCACGCGACCGCGATCAGCGCGGCGGCAATGGGCCGGCTTTCGGCCAGGAGCACGTTGTAGGTCCGAGCCGCCGCGCCCGTGTCCATGACCTCGAGCCAGAGGCCCGCCTCCTCGAAGGCGCTTCGCACCTCGCGGCCCGGCCGCACGAGCGTGGGTCCGGTGCCGAGTAGGCAGAACGGCACTTGGCCGGCAAGCGCCAGCACATCCGCAAGCGCCGCCCGGTCGACCTCTTCGATAGCTGAAACCGGCCACGCCCAGATGCCGGACGGCAGCGCCAGCAGCGAGCCCTTGTGGCTCATGCCCCCAAAACGGAATCCGCCGTTGCCGTAGGCTTCGATGGCGACCTGCTGCGGGAGATGCGCACGCTTGATCACGGCGCGCTCCGTCCAGGACGCTACGGGCGCGCCGACGCGCCCGCGCCCGCGGCGGCCTTCGCCGCCTCGCCGCTCCAGTCGCGCTTGATGCCGAGATAGTCGATCAGCGGCGCCAGGATGAAGATCGACGAGTAGGTGCCGATCAGCACGCCGAACAGCATGGCGAAGGTGAAGTTCCGGATCACGTCACCGCCGAGGAAGAAAAGCGCGAGCAGCACGGCGATCGTCGTTACGCCGGTGAGGATCGTGCGTGACAGCGTCTCGTTGATCGACAGATCGAGGAGCTCCGACAGCGGCATTTTCTTGTACTTCCGCAGATTTTCTCGGATGCGGTCGCCGACGACCACGGAATCGTTCACCGAGTAGCCGAGAATGGTCAAGAGCGCCGCCACGATCGACAGGTCGAAGGCAAGCTGGAACAAGGAGAAGATGCCGGCCGTCACCAGGACGTCGTGAAAGAGACCCAATACCACCCCCAGCGAGAACTGCCACTCGAAGCGGAACCAGACATAGGCCACGATGGCGGCGATGGACGCCAGCACCGCGATGAGGCCCGTAATACGCAGCTCACTCGACACAGCCGGCCCCACGACTTCGATGCGGCGCTGCTCGAAGTCGCTGCCGAGCGTGTCCAGCACCTTGTTGGCGGCTTGCTGCTGTGCGTCGTCCTCACCCGGTTGCTCCTCGATGCGGATCAGGACGTCGGACTCGTTGCCGAAGCTCTGGATCTGCACCTCTCCGAGCCCGAGCGCGTCGAGCTGATCACGCATCTTGCTGACGTCGGCAGCGCCGGCCTTGGCGCGCACCTCGATCAGCGAGCCGCCCTTGAAATCGACGCCGTAGTTGAAGCCGTAGATCGCGATGATGACGAGCGACAACGCCATGGAGAAGAGCGACAGCCCCACGAATAACCCCTTGTACCTCATGAACGGCAGCCGCGTGCCGTGGGGAAAGAAGTCGTTACCCTTGAAGTCGGGCACTAGAAACATGACGACCAACCTTCCTTAGATAGGAACCACGAGCGAACGGCCCTTGGCCTTGGCGTTCTTGAGCCACAGCGCGACCAGGAGGCGCGTCACCGTGACGGCCGCGAACACCGACGTCAGGATGCCGAGCGTCAGCGTCACGGCGAAGCCGCGGATCGGTCCCGAGCCGAGCCAGAACATGATCACCGCCGCGACGAGCGTCGTGAGCTGGCTGTCGATGATGGTGACGAAAGCCCTTTGGAAACCGTTCTCGATCGCCGCGATCGGCGTGCGGCCGGCACGCAGCTCCTCGCGCATGCGCTCGTAGATCAGCACGTTTGCGTCGACCGCCATGGCAATGGTGAGCACAAAACCCGCGATGCCGGGCAGCGTCAACGTGGTGCCGATCAGTGACATCAGGGCAAGCACGAGAATGCCGTGCACCAGGAGGCCGATCACGGCATAAACGCCAAACGTGCCGTAGGCGAGCACCGTCAGGATCACTGTGGCGATGAGCCCGACGATGCCGGCGAGCCTTCCGGCCTCGATGCTGTCCGCACCGAGCGACGGCCCGACGCTGCGCTCCTCGACGATGGTGAGCTTCGCCGGCAGCGCGCCCGAGCGCAGCTGGATGGCGAGGTTGTTGGCGCTTTCGACCGAGAAGTTGCCCGAGATCTGCCCCGATCCGCCGAGAATCGCCTCGCGGATCACCGGCGCCGAGATCACCTTGTCGTCGAGCACGATGGCGAACGGCTCGCCCACGTGCGTCTTCGAGAAGTTGCCGAACTT
>JBFXEP010000320.1:0-4406 GCA_050179995.1 Hyphomicrobium sp. | reverse complement strand
GCCAGACCTGGCCGTCCTTGTTGGCGCTGCCGTGGACGAGCGGCAGCCATTCGCCCGTGCCGTCGGCGTTGAAGCGGGCGACATAGAGCGTGCCGGTGTCGAGCAGGTCCTTGTTGGCGGCGCGGTTCGAGGCATCGACCTTGCCCTCTGTGACGAAGCGATAGACGTAGTCGAAGCGCTCGTCGTCGCCCTGGTAGACCACGAAGCGGCCGTCGCCGTTGACGATGTTGCCCGCGCCCTCGTGCTTGAAGCGGCCCATGGCGGTGCGCTTCCTCGGCGTCGAGGTGGGGTCGAAGGGGTCGATCTCCACCACCCAGCCGAAGCGGTTCGGCTCGTTCGGCTCCTTGACGGCATCGAAGCGGTCGTGGAAGCGGCCCCACGCGTACCATTCGCCGGGCGCGCCGTAGCGGCGCAGCGCGCGCGCCTCGCGCGTTATGGGCTCGGCGGCGGCCTTGTTCCAGAAGTAGCCGTTGAAGTTCTCCTCGCAGGTGAGCCAGGTGCCCCACGGCGTCACGCCGCCGGCGCAGTTGTTCAGCATGCCCTTGACGCGCGTGCCGGCCGGGTCGGCGGAGGTCTTCATGCGATCGTGGCCGGCGGCGGGACCGGAGATCGCCATCTCCGTCTCGGCGGTGATGCGGCGGATGTACTTGGAATCGGGGACCACCTGCCACTTGCCGTCGACGCGGCGGATCTCGAGCACCGAGCCGCCGTGCGCCATCATCTCGGCGTCGACGATCTCGCGCGTCACGGCTGCGAAGCCCGTCTCCTTGTCGCTCTTCGCGCCGAGGCCGGGGAACATCAGCTCGCTGTTGGTGTACTCGTGGTTGACGACGAGCAGGCCGCGGTCGGCCGCTCCGTCGAGCGGGATGAAGCCGAGGAAGTCGTTGTTGTAGCCGAACTGCTGCGCCTGGGCGGCGGCGTCCGGCTTTCCGGGCGCGAAGGGAGGCGCGCCGGGCAGCACGGCGTCGCCCCAGCTGATCAGGACGTCGGCATCGTAGCCTTCCGCCACGTGATGCGTGGGAGAGGCGGGGACGACGGCGAGTTCGGGGAAGTCGAAGCGCGTCGCAGGCGCGGCCGAGGATCCGCCGCCGACCGCCGGCGCCGCGGCCAGGGCCTCCGGCCACAGGATCTCAGCGGCGACGGAGACCGCAACCAGGCCCTGCATGAGGTCGCGGCGCGAGAGCCGCGCGGCGATCATGTCGCCCAGCGTGGGGCTGGCGGTGGGGTTCGAGCCCTCGTTCTCGGATTGCTCGAAGGCGACAGACGGGGGGAGGGGCAATCTCGGCATGAACCACCTCGGAAATGCGACCGAGCCTCGCTTTAGCGAAGTTGCATCACTGCTACGTGACGCTTTGATCGGCAACACGCGGAAATTTGCGCAATATCGCCATGCCGGCTTTCGATGCGGAAAAGGGCCGCACTACTTATCAACATTTCGTTATTGTCTTCTTCCTATCGAATTGATCTTGATGAATTGCATTCAACAAGCGCCGTGCCTAGGTTTGAGGCAGCAATCACGAGATCTGGCCACGTAGCCTGATCCAGAAGGGAGTAGATGCGATGGGAGTTGGTCATCAGTCGGGATTCGACCCGAACGCATTCGGTCCATTCGGCGCGCTGTTTCAAAATTACTTTTCCGCTCTCGAAAATATGAGCCAGGGCCGGTCGGCTTTCGGTGGTGGTTTCGGTACGCCGCCGGAAATGACGGCGCCCTTCAAGGCGACGGCGCGCTGCCAGCTCGAGCTCATGGGGCTCGCCAACCGGCGTCTGCAGGCCTACCTGCAGGTGCCCGCGCGCCTTGCCCAGTGCCGCACGCCGCAGGATCTCGTCAACGAGCAGATGGCGTTCTGGCGCACGGCCACGGATCAGTATCGCGAGAGCATGCTCAAGGTCGGCGAGGCCTGGGGGCAGGCGATGCCGTGGCTCGCGGGCGGCGCCACCAAGACGGATCGGGACTACATCAACTTCAACGGCACCGGCAGCAAGGACGGCGGCGCTCATGGGAGCCGCCAGGAGCCGGGCTCGAGCAAGCAGCGGCGCGTCGCTTAGCGCGCGATCAGCTTTGATTGAATCGTGATCGCGCTCTAGGCTTCTGATGAGACCGATGATTCACGCTTCGGACTTTGCCCGCGCTGCCGATTCACGTCGCGCCGCCTATCTGGCGCGACGATCGGAGCGGCTAGGGTCCGAAGCGATCATGGTCTAGCGCGTGCGCACTTCAGGTTGAATGGCTCGCCCTCTCTCGTTGCGTGGGGAGGGTCTTCAGTTGAGCGCGGCGAGGCCTTCGCCGAAGCCCGCGAGCGAGATCGGGATGCCGATGCCGGCTTCCTCGGTCTGGAAAATGATGAAGATCGCCGTCTTGCCGCTCTTCAACTGCTCGACCAGCTTGTCCTCGACCGTCACCTGGGCGTAGCAGGCGAAGGTGTGACAGCGCAGGAACGGCGCATGGCCGATGTCCGCGCCGTCCACTTTGAGGCCCACGCCGGGCGGCAGCAGCACGCCAACCGGGGCGAACACGCGCAGCACCCTCGTGCCGTTCGAGAACTTCTGAAAGTAGATGGTGAGGCCGACGTTCTTGCGGTCCTCGGCGGTGACGCTCTGGACGAGCGCGCACACCTCGTTCTTGGCGCCCGCGGGCGGAGCCTTGCAGACGTACTGCCAGTCACCGTACTGACCTTTGACCTCGCCGCCGGCGAACTGCTGTTGAAGGGCGGCCTGCTTCGCGTCCGACTCAGCGGCGCCAGCATGGGCTTTGCCGGTGAGGTCAAATCCCGTGCCCGCAACTCCCATTAAGTGGACGCCTAACGCAGTGCACAAGAGTGCGAGCGCCCGGCGCGCGGAGGCCTGCGGCCGGCGACGTGATCTCTCGATGGAGGCAGCCATGCGGATCATGTGTCCTCGATGAGCTTCGGAGACCAGGGCGCCGGACGGAGCGGCGAGCGCCTCTAGCGCACTTCGCTCGTCTCGGCGAGGAAAAAGGCCAAAGTGGGACTCGTGCGCGAGCCGTAAGGTTCGCATCTCCGACGGCGGCACTCGGCTTCGCGCGCGGGACCGGAAGCGAGGATGCTGCATCGCAAAACGAAGTCAAGTTTCCTTACGTGTCCGCAACGCGTGGTTATGACGCAGAAAACTTGACTTGAGCAGGGTTTGACGATTGTGCTGTGTGTTGGTTTCGGGGGAAGCTGCCAGAGCCGCGAGCACTCAAAGGTGGCGAGTGTATGGAATGCGGTATTTGAGTGAGCCCGCTGGGCCGGCGGCTGCGCCGGACCGGAACGATCGGCAAGATCGAAACGACCGACAACAGGGAGATCACCGGCAGTCGCCGGGTGACGGAACTCGGGGAGCGGATTAATGCTGAAATCGAGACTGAAGAGTGTGCCCCAAGCGGTGCTCGCCGGGCTAGCGCTGCTGCTTGCGCCGACGTCGGCGTTGGCCGCAAACGGCCTCGGGCACGCCTTGCCGGGGCAGATAGGCCTGCAGGAGGCCGCCACCCCCATCGCGCGTGAGCTGCATACCTTCTACGATCTCACCAACATCATCATCATCGCGATCGCGCTCTTCGTCCTGATCCTGATGCTCTACGTGATGTTCCGCTTCAGCGAAAAGCGCAACCCCACGCCCAGCACGGTGACGCATCATACGCTCCTCGAGGTCGCCTGGACCGTCATTCCGATCCTGATCCTGGTGCTGATCGCCATTCCGTCGTTCAAGCTTCTGATGAACCAGTACGCGTATCCGAAGCCCGACCTCACCATCAAAGCCATCGGCAATGCCTGGTTCTGGGAGCACGAGTATCCGGATCACGGCAACTTCACCATCACCACCAACATGCTGACCGACGAGGAAGTCGCCGAGCGCGTGGCCAAGGGCATTCCCTCGCCGCGGCTGCTGTCGGTCGACAACGAGATCGTCGTGCCCGTGAACAAGGTCGTGCACGTGCTCGTGACCTCGAACGACGTGATCCACAACTGGACCATCCCGTCCTTCGCGTCCAAGACCGACGCCGTGCCGGGCCGCATCACCTCGACCTGGTTCCAGGCGGAGAGGGAAGGCGTTTTCTACGGCCAGTGCTCGGAGCTCTGCGGCCTCAACCACGCGTTCATGCCGATCGCCGTGCGCGTCGTCTCCGAAGGCGTCTTCAACGAGTGGGCCGGCGCTATGCAGGCCAAGGACAAGAAGAAGGCAAAGGAGATCCTCGACAAGGTCGCGCTCGAGCAGGCCGGCATCAAAGCCGTAGCCCAGAGCGGCGCAGCCGAGGCGCAGTAACGCAAGGCAAGGCGGCCCATGAGGCCGCCGGCCGTTCAGCCAGGAATGGAAACACCCAGGTCAACAAGGGTTTCGAACAATGGGTAGCACCGCACACGCCGGCCACGACGATCACGACCACGCCCCTACCGGGCTCAGTC
>JBFXEP010000319.1:0-4419 GCA_050179995.1 Hyphomicrobium sp. | reverse complement strand
CCGAGACAAGCCAATGGCGGCGTCAAACCGCTTGCCCGATGCGAAGGCATCGGGCTGCGCGATTTTCCTGGCCCTTGGCTTGTCTTGGCTCATCAATGCTCCATCGAATAATGAGTTCACAGCCTAGGGTGCGTCCTGCCGGCGCGACCAAATCGCGCCTCAGCAGCTCCTCACCCGGAAGCGATTTGCAATCGCTTCCGGCCTCTCCCTATGGGAGAGGCAAGACACGTCGCCGCTTCCATGCGAAGCATGGCTTCGCCACGACGCGCCGGGCGAGGGGGCGACCTTTGGCATCAAAAAAGCGAGCCCCATGCTGAGCCCCCTGCAAGCCGACAGCCTTTCCATCCTGCCGGGCATCCGCCACGGCTTCTTCACGCGCCAGGGCGGGGTCTCACGCGGGGTCTACCAGAGCCTCAACTGCGGGGCGGGCTCGAAGGACGATGCGGTGGCGGTGATCGAGAACCGGTCGCGCGTGGCCGAGCACCTCGGCGCCTTCAGCGGCGACGTGCAGACCATTTACCAGATCCACAGCGGCACGGCGCACGCGGTGGAGAGCCTCGTTCCGCGCGAAAGCCTGCCCCAGGGCGACGGCCTCGTAACGCGCACGCGGGGGCTCGCCATCGGCATCCTGACGGCGGACTGCGCACCGGTGCTGTTCGCGGACGCGGAAGCGGGCGTGGTCGGCGCGGCACACGCCGGCTGGCGCGGCGCGATCGGCGGCGTGCTGGCGGCGACGGTCGCGGCCATGGAAGGCCTCGGCGCTGACCGCGCACGGATTTTCGCCGCCCTCGGGCCTACCATCGGACCCCTGTCGTACGAGGTCGGACCCGAGTTCGTCGCCGCCTTCGAGGAGGCCGACCCCGGCAACGGGCGCTTCTTTACCATCCCGAAGGGGCGGAAGACCCCGCACTTCGACCTGCCGGCCTACGTCATGAGCCGCCTCGACGCCCTCGGAATCCGCCATGCCGAGCGGCAGGCTCCGTGCACCTACGAGAACGAATCACTCTTCTTCAGTTTCCGGCGAACAACGCATCGAAAAGAGCCCGATTACGGGCGCCAAATCTCCGCCATTGTTGTGGCCTAACTGCAAAATCCACAATCAAGCTGTGGATGTTGCGGATAGAATTAGCCACGGCGCCGTTTTCATTCCGATTCAGTCTGGACGCACAGCGGAGGGCTAGCTACAGGACTCGAAAGGGTACCGGCAGCGTAGGAGAGGGAAGGCCGCAAAGTCAGTACGCCGGCCGCCGGGGAACAGCGGATCATTCACAGGGGGACGTCATCGTGACGACCATTGATGCTGCTGCGGCACGGCGTGCGAAATCCTCCGTCGTGTTTGCAGTCCTGGCAGCCTTCACGGGGGTTGGGCTTGCCGGTTGCGAGACGGGTGCAAACCTGTTCGCCACCAACCCCGATCCCAACATCGGCATCGCCGGCACGCCGCCGGCCGCCACGGCGGCGAAGATCGCCATCGCGCCCGTGATCGGCGCACCCGACGCCGTCGCCAAGCAGCTCGAGACGCAACTCGCGAGCGCCATCGAGGCGCAGAAGATCTCCGTCGCCAAGGACCCGAACGCGAAGGCGGAGTACACGTTGCGCGGCTACGTCGTCTCGGCGCGCGAGAAGGGGCGCACGAAGGTCTCCTACATCTGGGATGTCACGGATCCCGCCGGCAAGCGCGTCAACCGCATCACGGGCGAGGAGGTGCTCTCGGGCGCCCAGTCGAAGGACCCCTGGGCGTCGGTCACGCCGCAGGTCGTGAGCACCATCTCGAGCAAGACTGCGGGCTCGCTCGTCACATGGCTGCCGACGCAGAGCGCGGCCGCCGTGGCCCTGGGCACGCCGCCGTCGGCCACCGGCTCGACGACGCCTGCGGCTCCGGCCCAGCCGGCCTACACGCCGCAGGCGGCAGCGCCGCCGTCGGCCGCCGGCGGACCGACCACGACAGGCAGTCTGCCGGCTGTCACAGCCCTGGTGCCGAGTGTCGTCGGCGCGCCCGGCGACGGCAGCGTGGCCTTGACGAGCGCCATCCAGCGGGAGCTCACACGCAGCGGCGTGTCGCTCACCGAGGCCGCGACGGCCCAGACCTACCGGGTCGAAGGCAAGGTCGTGGTGGGGCAGGGCGCGAACGGCAAGCAACCGATCCAGATCGACTGGGACGTCAAGGACCCGCAGGGCAAGAAGCTCGGCACGGTGTCGCAGAAGAACGAGATCCCGGAAGGCTCGCTCGACGGGGCCTGGGGCAAGACGGCGGATGCCGCCGCCTCGGCTGCGGCGCAGGGCATCGTCAAGCTCTTGCCCGCGCAGACGAAGGTCAACTGATCCCATGCGCGGGCCCGCCCAGCTGATGGGTGGCGGCCACACTCACAGAGAGTCTGCTAAACATGCCGGGCCCGGGTGGTTTACACACCCGGGCTCGCGCGTTATTAGGCGCGTCATCGAAGTGTCGCATGGAGACCCTGGATGCCATTCGACGCGCGTGGTGACCATGGCAAGGGCGGCCCGACCATGAAGATCGTAGCCGGCAACAGCAACCGGCCACTGGCGGAGGCCATCGCCAAATACCTCAAGATTGCGCCGGCGAAGTCGCAGGTGAAGCGCTTCGCGGACATGGAGGTGTTCGTCGAGATCCAGGAGAACGTGCGCGGCCAGGACGCGTTCGTCATCCAGTCGACGTCGTTCCCCGCCAACGACAACCTGATGGAGCTCTTGATCCTCATCGATGCGCTGAAGCGCTCCTCGGCGCGGCGCATCACGGCCGTCATCCCCTACTACGGCTATGCACGCCAGGATCGGAAGCCGGGCCCGCGCACGCCGATCTCGGCCAAGCTGGTCGCCAACCTCATCGAGCGCGCGGGTGCCGACCGTGTGCTGACCGTCGACCTGCACGCGGGGCAGATCCAGGGCTTCTTCGACATCCCGACCGACAACCTGTTCGCGGCGCCGGTCATGGTGCGCGACATCGAGGAGAAGTACGGCACCGAAAACCTCATGGTCGTGTCGCCCGACGTCGGCGGCGTGGTGCGCGCGCGCGCGCTTGCGAAGCGCATCGATGTGCCGATCGCCATCTGCGACAAGCGGCGCGAGCGGCCGGGCGAGTCCGAGGTGATGAACGTCATCGGCGACGTCACCGGCAAGCGTTGCATCCTGATCGACGACATCGTCGATTCCGGCGGAACCATCGTCAACGCGGCGGAGGCCCTGCTCGAGAAGGGCGCCACGGAGGTGATGTGCTACGTGACGCACGGCGTGCTCTCGGGCGGGGCGGTGTCGCGCATCCAGAACTCGCGGCTCAAGCACCTCGTGATCACGGACTCCATCCTGCCGACGGCAGCGGTGGAAGCGGCGAAGAACATCCGCGTGCTCTCGATCGCGCCGCTCTTGGGCGAGGCGATCCTGCGCACCTCGCGCGAGGAGAGCGTGTCGAGCCTGTTCTACTGAGGGCGCGCCCGCCTTCCAGCCACCTCAACCGGACGCGACTGAGGCTTCCTCAGGCGGCCTCGCGCTTCCAGGTGGGGAACGGGTCGGGCAGCTTTGCCCATTGGCTCGGATCAAGCGAGCCACCCTTCGGCAACTTTACGAGGCACGCGTCCAGCTCGGCGCGCATCGCGGCCTCGTCCATCTCGCGCGTGCCGATGAACACGATCTCCTGCCGGCGGTCGCCCCACACCTTGTGCCAGGTCTTGTTGATGCGCCCGACGAGATCGGCGTCCTCGGGCCAGCTCTTCCTAGGCACCGCCGCCCACCAGTAACCGATCGCCTCGTGACGTACGAGCGCGCCGGCCTGGGCCAGCTCTCCGACCCACTGCGGCCGCGTAGCAAGCCAGAAGAAGCCCTTGGCGCGCAGGACGCCGGGCCACGACCTATTGAAGAAGGCGTGCAGCTTCGCGGGCTCGAATGGACCGCGGGCGCGGTAGACGAAGCTCGAGATGCCATACTCGTCGGTCTCGGGCTGATGCTCCTTGAAGCCGTTCAGCTCCTTGAGCCTGGTGGGATGGCGGTGCGCGGTCTCGAAGCTGAACAGCCCGGTGTCGAGGATGTCGCGGGGCGCGACGCGCGCGTGGCTGGTCTCGATGAGACGCGCGTCGGCGTTGAGCGCGCGGATGATCGCGCGTGCCGCCTCGATCTGCTCCGGGGTTGCGGCGTCGAACTTGTTCAGCACGATCACATCGGCGAACTCGATCTGGTCAACGAGGAGCTGGACAAGCGTGCGTTCGTCGTCATCGCCGGCGGCCTCGCCGCGATCCTTGAGAAAATCGTGCGAGCCATAGTCCCGCAGGAGGTGCGCAGCATCGACCACGGTCACCATGGTGTCGAGGCGGGCAACGTCCGCCAGGCTGCTGCCGGCCTCATCGCGGAACTCGAAAGTCGTCGCCACGGGCAGCGGCTCGGCGATCCCGGTCGATTCGATCAGGAGAT
>JBFXEP010000318.1:0-4427 GCA_050179995.1 Hyphomicrobium sp. | reverse complement strand
CGACATCGACGCCTTCGAGAGCGAGACGCTGGCGCGCATCGGCATGCCCGCCGAGATCGTGCCGCGCCACCGCATTCCGCATTCCCAGCACATCATCGGCGGATACGCGGCGGGCTACTACAGCTACCTGTGGTCCGAGGTGATGGACGCCGATGCCTTCGCCGCCTTCACCGAGACCGGCAACGTCTTCGACAGGAAGACGGCGGCGAAGCTCAAGACGCACATCTACTCGGCCGGCAACCGGCAGGACGCGCTCGACGCCTACATCGCCTTCCGCGGCCGCCCCCCCGAGATCGACGGTCTCCTGAAGAAGCGCGGGCTGGCATAGCGGCCATCCTCTCCGGTACGGGAGAGGATGCCCGTCGAGCCCAAGGCTCGCCTTCGTGTGGAATTGCACGGGCGGACAATGCCCTTCCGGGTGAGGGGCTAACCCGCCTTCCGGTTCTGCCGGTTTTCGATCAGGTCGTCGACCACAGCCGGATCGGCGAGTGTCGACGTGTCGCCGAGGCTTCCGAACTCGTCCTCCGCGATCTTGCGCAGGATGCGGCGCATGATCTTGCCGGACCGGGTCTTGGGCAACCCCGGCGCGAACTGGATGACGTCGGGTGACGCGATCGGCCCGATCTCGCGCCGCACGTGCGCGACGAGTTCCTTCCGAAGCTCCTCCGTCGGCGTCTCGCCCGCGTTCAGCGTCACGTAGCAGTAGATGCCCTGCCCCTTGATGTCGTGCGGATAGCCGACTACTGCCGCCTCCGCCACCTTGGGATGGGCGACGAGCGCGCTCTCCACCTCCGCCGTCCCCATGCGGTGGCCCGAGACGTTGATCACGTCGTCGACGCGGCCCGTGATCCAGTAGTAGCCGTCCTCGTCGCGCCGGCATCCGTCGCCGGTGAAGTAGGTGCCGGGGTAGGTCGAGAAGTAGGTCTGCACGAAGCGGTCGTGATCGCCGTAGAGCGTGCGCGCCTGCCCCGGCCAGCTGTCGAGCAGGACGAGGTTGCCCTGCGCCGCGCCGTCGAGCGTCGCCCCCTTGTCGTCGACCAGCGCGGGGCGCACGCCGAAGAACGGCCGCGTCGCCGAGCCGGGCTTCAGCGCCGTCGCGCCGGGAAGCGGTGTGATCAGGATGCCGCCCGTCTCCGTCTGCCACCATGTGTCGACGATCGGGCAGCGGTCCTCGCCCACGACGCGGTGATACCACTCCCACGCCTCGGGGTTGATCGGCTCGCCGACGCTGCCGAGAAGGCGCAGCGACGAGCGGTCGGTTCTTTTCACGAAATCATCACCCGCGCCCATGAGTGAGCGGATCGCCGTCGGCGCCGTGTAGAAGGTGTTCACCTTCCACTTGTCGACCACGCTCCAGAAGCGCGACGCGTTGGGATAGGTCGGCACGCCCTCGAACATCAGCGTCGTCGCGCCGTTGGCGAGCGGCCCGTAGATGATGTAGCTGTGCCCGGTGACCCAGCCCACATCCGCCGTGCACCAGTAGATGTCGCCGTCGTGGTAGTCGAACACGTACTGGTGCGTCATGGAGGCGAACACGAGATAGCCGCCCGTCGTGTGCACGACGCCCTTGGGCTTGCCCGTGGAGCCCGACGTGTAGAGGATGAACAGCGGATGCTCCGCCTCGACCTCGACCGGCGGGCAATCGGTGGAGACGTTCTTCACCTCCTCGTGCAGCCACACGTCGCGCCCGGCCGTCCACGGCACGTTGCCGCCCGTGCGGCGCACGACCAGCACCTGCTCGCCGCCCTTGGCGCATTTCTTGAGCGCTTCGTCGGTGTTCTTCTTGAGCGGCACCGGCTTGCCGCCGCGCAGGCCCTCGTCCGCCGTGATGATGAACGTCGAGCCTGCGTCCTCGATGCGCCCGGCGAGGCTGTCCGGCGAGAACCCCGCGAACACGATGGAATGCACGGCGCCGATGCGCGCGCAGGCGAGCATGGCATACGCCGCCTCCGGGATCATCGGCAGGTAGATGGTGACGCGATCGCCCTTCTTGACGCCGCGCGCCTTGAGCACGTTGGCGAAGCGGCACACCTCTTCGTAGAGCTCGGCATAGGTGATCGTCTTGTCCTCGGTCGGGTCGTCGCCCTCCCAGATGATGGCCACCTGGTCGCCGCGCGTGGCGAGATGCCGGTCGATGCAGTTGGCCGAGACGTTGAGCGTGCCGTCCTCGAACCAGCGGATCGACACCTCCCCGGGACCGAAGCTCGTGTTCTTGACCTTGGTGTAGGCGCGCATCCAGTCGATGCGCCGCCCGTTCTCGCCCCAGAAGCCCTCCGGGTCCTGCACCGAGCGCTCGTAGAGGGCACGATACTTCGCGTCGTCGATCCAGGCCCGGCGCGCCCAATCGGGTGCGACCGCATACGCCTTGTCCAACATCGTCAACTCCTCCCAGGGGTATTGTTTTTTCTAGACCATGATCGCTTCGGACCCGATCAGTCCGAAGCGTGAATCATCGGTCTCGTCAAAAAACCCAGAGCGCGATTACGCTTCAACAAAGCGGATCGCGCTCTGGCTCCATTATGGGCAAACGTCCGCCGGGCCACAACTTACCCGTTGGTCGAATGCAAAATGACAGCCGCGCCGGGGGCCTGGGCGAGCCGCCGTGTCAGCCGGGCTTGAGCCGCAGCGAGCTTGTGCTCGGGTCGAGATCGTCGCCGGCATCCGGACCCGGATCGTCGGGCGCATGCGGTGGGAAGGCTTTGGAGCGCTCGGTGGTTCCGCTGCCTGTGCGCGGTACGCCGCCGCCGTTGTGCGGCGTGCGCGTTTGCGGCGTCGCCGTGGCGGGAGGCTCCGGCGCGCTGCCTTTCGTTTCCGCTTTCGCGACCGGCTTCACGGCAGCAGGAGCCACAGGCGCTGCCGGTGCCGGCGCGGGCTCCGGTGCGGCAGCGGGCTTGGCCGGCGCTGTCGCCTCCGCTTTATCGAGCGCGACCGGTTCCGCCTTGATGACGACTGCATCCGGCTCGCCCGAGGCGATGAACTCGGTGAGGTCCGCGCCAAGGATGCGCTCCTCGCCGCCTTCCGACTCGTCGGCCGGCACGCGCCACGCGAAGGCATCGAGCGTGCCCGTCACCGGTGACACAGGCGCCCAGCGGTCCGACGTCACGCCGTCGGCGATCCACGCCGCGTCGCGCGGCGCCGTGACCGCCCGCGCTAGCCATTCGCGGGCGCGGCCCTTGTCGCCGCTCTCCTCCGCCTCGACGCGTGCCAGCAGCGCCGCGACGCGCCGCGTCAGCCCCTGCTCCATGAACGGCGCCAGGATGCGCCGCGCCTCGCCGTAGTCGCGCGCCTCGACGGCCGCCACCGCCACCGCGATCGAGCTTTCGATGGAGAGCGGGTTCAGCGTGAAGAGATGCTTGACGCGGTCGAGCCGGTCGCGCGGGCTGTCGCCGATGCGCGCATAGGCATACGCGGTGGCAAGCTCCGGGTGCGGGGCCTTGACCCACGTCTTCTGGATGATCTTCGCCGCGCGCGCCGTGTTGCCGCGCGCCGACAGCAGGCGCCCGGCCACGGCGGCGGCCGGGATCAGCGACGGTGCGAGCCCGTGCGATTCGAGCGCCAGCGAGAGCGCCTTGTCCGGATCGTCCTCCTCGAGCGCCATGGCCTGGGCGGCGAGCAGCACCGCGCGGCGCCGGTCGGCGACCGGTCGCTCGATGTGGCCATGCCGCTTCGAGAGCGAAAGTGTCGCCAGCGCGCCCGCCCAATCGCCCGACCGGCACTGCAGCTCGAACAGCGCCTCGACCGGCCACGACAGCTTGGGATTGAGCTTGAGGGCGCGCTCCGCGAACTGTTGCTGCGCCTCGCTCTCGCCCTCGCGTCCTGCCTCGAGGAAGAGGCCGCGCAAGCCGAGCTGCTCGGTATCGGGCGAGGCGAGCATGGCCTCGAAGATGCGCCGCGCCGTCGCCTTGTCGCCCGAAAGCTGCGCCGCCTGCGCGCGCAAGAGATGCGTCAGCGGCTCGTTGGGCAGCGACTTGCGGGCTTGCAGCGCATAGCGCGTCGCCATGGAGCGGTCGCCCGCGCCTATGGCAATCATGCCGGACGAGATCGCATCGAGCCCGCGCCGCTGCCGCCGCCGTGTGAGGAAGTGGCTCACCGCCGCCGGGCCCGACCAGATCTGGCTCAGCACCGACCAGACGAGCAGCGCGAGGCCGATCAGCGCCGCGAAGATCACCACCGCGCGGAACACGCTGGTCTCGATCTCATAGCCCTGCCAGGTGATGAGCAGCGAGCCCGGCCGGTCCGCGAGCCACGAAAGCCCGGTCGCCAGCAGGATCACGCCGAGAAGGAAAAGTACGAGGCGCGTCATCGGTCGCGAATCCTCACATAGGTGTTATGGGGCCGGCGCCGGCGGGGTGACCGGGGCAGGCGCGGCAGCTTCGGGCGCAGCACGTTCAGGCGCGCCCGCGAGCGCGGCCTTGAGGCGCTCCTCG
>JBFXEP010000317.1:0-4446 GCA_050179995.1 Hyphomicrobium sp. | reverse complement strand
TAGCCGAGCCCGCCCTGCTGCTTGACGCCGTCGCGCTCGATGAAGCAGCGCCCCTCGGCGTCCACCCGGTTCGGATAGTCCTTGTTGATGGTGTCGTAGGAGTAGCGGATCGGCGGCCAGAGCATCCAGCCGTTCGCCTCGATCTCCTCGATGATGATCGGGTCGCGGTAGTCCGTGACCGCGAGGAATCCGCCGAACTTCGATTCCGGATAGTCGACCAGCGCCGGAAACAGCGTCTCGCCCTTGTAGCGCGCGATGAGCGGGCGGTCGTTGGCGATGAGCTCCGCGAACAGCGTGACGACGAACAGCACCAGGAAGAGGATGAGGCTCCAATAGCCGCGCCGGTTGGCCTTGAAGTTGGCCCAGCGCCGCTGGTTGATCGGAGACAGGTTGACCTTTGGCCATAGGCGCACGAAAAGCGGCGGCCGCACCGGGTCCACGGCCACCTCTTGCTCGATGCTCTCGTCCCGCCGCGCATCCATGCGTCAGACCTTCCGGCTTTCGAAGTCGATGCGCGGATCGACCAGCGTATAGATGAAGTCGGTGACGACATTCACCACCAGACCGAGCAGGGCGAAGATGTAGAGCGTGGCGAAGACGACCGCGTAGTCCCGCTTGATCGCCGACTCGAACCCGAGCAGCCCGAGCCCGTCGAGCGAGAAGATGGTCTCGATCAGCAGCGACCCCGTGAAGAAGGCCGTGACGAACGCGCCGGGGAAGCCGGCGATGATAATCAGCATGGCATTGCGGAAGATGTGCCCGTAGAGCACATCGCGCTCGCCGAGCCCCTTCGAGCGCGCCGTGGTCACGTACTGCTTGCGGATCTCGTCGAGGAAGCTGTTCTTGGTCAGGAAGGTCATGGTCGTGAACGAGCCGAGCGCCATGGCGATGATCGGCAGCGTCAGATGCCAGAAATAGTCGATCACCTTGCTCACCAGCGAGAGCTGGTCCCACTCGTCCGACGTGAGCCCGCGCGAGGGGAACCACTGGTAGAACGAGGACCCGGCGAACAGGATGAGCAGCAGCACGGCGATGAGAAACCCGGGAACGGCGTAGCCGACGATCAGCGCCGTGCTGGTCCAGGCATCGAACGGCTCGCCGTCGTGCACCGCCTTGCGGATGCCGAGCGGGATCGAGATGAAGTAGGTGATGAGCGTCATCCAGAGCCCGAGCGAGACCGAGACCGGCAGTTTCTCCTTGACGAGCTCGATCACCGACACGTCGCGGAAGTAGCTACGGCCGAAATCGAACATCAGGTAATTTTTCATCATCAGCAGGAACCGCTCATGAGGCGGCTTGTCGAAGCCGAACTGCCGCTCGAGCTCTTTGATGAACTCGGGGTCGAGGCCCTGCGCGCCGCGGTACTTCGAGGTGACGCCGTCGCCGACGCCCTGGCCGAGCTGCGACTGGGCGCCGCCGCCGACGGTGTCGCGCGCCCCGCCGCCGATCCGGTCAGAGATCGAGCTGTCGGTGCCCGAGAGCTTGGCGATCATCTGCTCGACCGGTCCGCCCGGCGCAAACTGCACGATGACGAAGCTGATCAGCATGATGCCGATCATCGTCGGGATGATGAGCAGCAGTCGTTTGAGGAGATAGCCAGCCATCGTTCGATCATATCCCCAATGCCGGAGGCATATCCAACACGCCGCCTAGCGCGCCGCCAGCGCCTTGGCCTTTGCCTCGTCGTACCACCAGGTATCGAGCGCACCGCGCTCATACTTGGGCTTCACCGCGGGCCACCCGTACTTGTCCCAGAACGCCAGGTTGTGCGCACCCTTGTACCACTGCGGCACCCAATAATAGCCGGCCCTCAGCACACGGTCGGCGGCGCGTGTCCCGGTGACGAGCTCGGCACGCGACTTCGCCGCCACGATCTTGTCGATGAGCTGGTCGAGCACCGGATCGGCGATGCCGGCGAGGTTGAAGCTGCCGATCGTCGCCGCCGCCTGCGACCCCCAGAACGTCTTGAGCTCCACGCCGGGCGTGAGCTGCAGCGCGTAGCGCTCGGTGGTAAGGTCGAAATCGAATTCCTTGATGCGCTGCTCGTACTGCGCGGCATCGACGATGCGGATCGTGGCATCGATGCCGATCGCCTTGAGGTTCTTGACGTAGGGCGCCGCGATACGCTCGAAGGTCGGGCTATCGATCAGGATCTCGACGGCAAGTGGCTGGCCCTCGCCATTGCGCACACCCTCGGGCGTCTGCGTCCAGCCGGCTTCCGTGAGCAGCTTGACCGCGCGGCGCAGCTGCTCTCGGTTGTTGCCGGTGCCGTCGGTCACCGGCGGGGAAACGGGCTCGCCGAACACGGCCGCCGCAAGCTTGTCGCGGAAGGGCTCGAGCAGGGCCCGCTCCTCGGCCGAGGGCGGCCCCACCGCCTTGAGGTCCGAGTTCTCGAAGTAGCTCGCGGTGCGCGTATAGAGCTTGTAGAACAGCTTCTCGTTGCTCCACTCGAAATCGAAGGCGAGGCCGAGCGCTTCGCGCACGCGCACGTCGCGGAACTTGTCGCGCCGCGTGTTGATGAAGAAGCCCTGCGCGCCGGACGGGCGCTCGTCGGGGATGGTCAAGAGCTTGATGCGGCCATCCTTCACGGGCTTGCGGTCATAGCCTGTCGCCCAGTCCTTCGACGTGAACTCCTCGCGAAAGTCGATGGTGCCGGCGAGCAGCGCCTCGAGCTCGAGCGTGCGGTCGCGGAAGTACTCGTAGCGCACCTCGTCGAAGTTGTAGTGGCCGATGTTGACGGCGAGATCGCGGCCCCAGTAGTCCGGGCGGCGCACGTAGGTGACATACGTCCCCGCCTTGTACGGCCCGACCTTGTAGGGCCCCGATCCGAGCGGCGCGTCGAGGCTCGTCTTCTCGAAATCGTGCGTCGTGTAGTAGGCCTTGGACAGGATCGGCAGCGTCGCCACGTTGACGGGAAGGTCGCGCACCAGTGTGCCTTCGAAGGTGTAGCGGACGGTAAGGGAATCGAGCGCCTCGGCCTTCACCACATCGCGCAGCGGGAACGCCAGTCTCGGGTGGCCCTTCGCCTTGATGGCCTCGAACGAGAACACCGCGTCGTCCGCCGTGACGAGCGTGCCGTCGGAGAACTTCGCCTCCGGCCGCATCTTGAACGTCACCGACATCCCGTCTGCCGCCACGTCCGCCGTCTCCGCGACGAGGCCGTACACCGCGTCCGGCTCGTCGTGGGCGCGCACCATCAGCGAATCGAAGCAGAGCTCCATGCCCTGCGCCGCATCGCCCTTGAGGATGAAGGAGTTGAAGCTGTCGAACGTGGTGACGCCGCCCGGACCGATCTGCGAGACCCTGCCGCCCTTGGGCGCGTCCGCGTTGACGTAATCGAAGTGCTTGAAGTCCGCCGGATACTTGAGCTCGCCGAAGATCGAGAGCCCGTGCCGCGGCTCGGCGGAGAGAGGTGCGGCGGCAAGCCCTGCGAGGACGGCAGCGCCAACAGCGATGCGGCCCAGTCTGAGAGTGTGTCCGCCCTTCGCGCCGCGCGATCGCCGAGCTTGCATCGCCCTATTTCCTCTGCGCCGCGAGCGCCTGCTCCTTGGCAGGATCGACCCACCAGATCTGCGAGAAGCCGCTGGTCAGCGACGGCAGCTTGTCCGGCCGGCCGAACTTGTCCCATGTCGCGATCCACTCATAGGGGTTGTGCCACTGCGGAACGAGGTAATGGCCCCACAGCAGCACGCGGTCGAGCGCGCGCGTGTGCGCGACGACCTCATCGCGATCCTGGGCCTGCACGAGCTGCTCGATGAGCGCGTCGATCACCGGGCTCTTGATACCGATGGTGTTGCGCGTGCCAGGCTGGTCGGCCGCGGCCGAGCCCCAGAAGTCGCGCTGCTCGTTGCCGGGAGAGTTGGATTGCGGGAAGCTGTCGATGACGATGTCGAAATCGAAGTTCGTCTCGCGTTGCTCGTACTGCGCGTCGTCGACGACGCGGATGCTGGCCTGCACGCCGATCTTCTGCAGGTTGGAGATGAAGTGCGCGACGTGCGGCTGGAAAGCGCCGTTGCCGAGCAGGAACTCGACGACGAACGGCTCGCCCTTGGCGTTGCGCATCACGGCCTGCGTCTTGGCCGAGCCAAGCCCGATCGCCCGCCCGATCTTGCACAAGGTCCCGCAGTCGGCGTCCTCGACCACCTCCTCGCGCACCTCCCAGCCGGCTTCCTTGAAGAGCCGCATCGCCTCGGCGAGGTTCTTGCGCAGGTCATCGCGCGTGGCGAACACCGGGTTCTTCCATTCGGTCGTGAACAGCTCGGGCGGGAGATCCTTCTCGAACGGCTTCAGGATTTCCAGCTCGCGCCCGGTGGGGACGCCTTTGGCCGCCAGCTCCGAGTTGTCGAAGTAGCTCGCCACCCGCGTGTACTGCCCGAACAGCACCGACCGGTTCAGGTCCTCGAAGTCGAAGGCATAGTAGAAGGCCTGCCGCACGCGCACATCCTT
>JBFXEP010000316.1:0-4461 GCA_050179995.1 Hyphomicrobium sp. | reverse complement strand
CATCGAGACCAAAGCTGCGACGAAACCCGGGTTCTCGATGAGCGGCGGTGTCGAAGGCGGCGAGTACGGCACCTTTAACGGGGCGGCCATGGTCGGCTATGCCGCAACCGACGGCAGCAACATCTCGCTCACCGTGCAGGGCGTCGATACGAATGGGTTTTCCGCCGCATCCTCCGGCATCGAGGACGATGGCTATCGGAACCTCACCATCTCGGGACGCGGCGAGTACATCCTCTCGCCGGCCGCGAAGCTGTTCTTCGCCGCGCGCACCCTTGATGCCGACGGCGATTTCGATGGCTTCGATCCGGTGAGCTTCCTGCCCGCCGACGCCCCCATGACCTTGGAGACGGTCCAGCATGCAGGCCGCACCGGAATTGACATCTCGCTGTTCGACGGAGCCTTCCAGAGCACCTTCGCCATCCAGGGCACGAAGATATCCCGCGACGAGTTCAACACCGGCGTTCGCACAAGCTGGTTCGAGGGCGACCGCGTGAAGGGCGAGTACAAGGGTGTCTTGCGCTTCAATGATAGCCTGTCGCTGCTCGCGGGTGCAGATTGGGAGGAAACAGGCATGGAGAATCTGCTCGTCAGCCGCGCCACCGCCGACATTTCCGGCGCCTACGCCCAGCTCATGGCCGAGCCCATCGACGGCCTTGTCCTGACCGGCGGCGCCCGCAGGGACGATCACAGCACCTTCGGCGAGTTCGACACCTATCGCTTGACCGCCGCCTACCTCGTGCCGGGCACGGACACAAAACTTCGGGCAAGCCGCGGCACCGGCTTCCGCACGCCGAGTCTCGACGAGCTGTTCGGCGTCTACGACTTTGGCCTAGGCCCCTTCGACTACGGCAACCCTGACCTGCAACCCGAGGAAAGCACGAGCTGGGACGCGGGCATCGAGCAGGGCTTCTGGAGCGGACGCCTCAAGCTCGGCGCGACCTACTTCGAGATCGATACCGACAACCTGATCGTGTTCGATTTCGGCTGCGGGTTCGGTGCGCCGGTGTGCAACTTCAACCAGCCCGGCGTCACGCAGCGCAATGGCGTGGAGCTAAGCGCGGCTGCCATCGTACCCGAGGGCCTCACGGTGACCGCCGGCTACACCTATACCGATACCGAAACCGCGGACGGCGAACGCCTGACCTACGTCCCGCGCCACAACTTCGTCGTGGGCTTCGACGCCCAGCCGATCGACAAAGTCGACCTCAACGTTACGGTCAAATATCTCGCGGACTCAATTCATAGCGTTGGGCCTCCGGCGGTCGAGCTCGACGACTATGTGCTCGTCAGCGCCAAGGCCTCCTACGAGGTCATTCCCGGCTGGAAAGCCTACGTCCGGGGTGAGAACCTCCTCGACGAGGACTACGAGACGATATTGGGCTACGGCACGGCGGGTCTCTCCGTCTATGGCGGCTTGAGCATGGTCCTACCGAACGACTGACGAAAAGGGGAGGAAGGCCCAGGGTTCATTGCCCATGCTGCATCACGGGCGAGGTTCCGGGCCTTCTGGCTCCGACGGACGAGGAGAGGAGCGAATTTCAACCGACGGCGACGGCGCAGCGGCGCCTCATCAGATCCTGATCGCGACGATGGCAGAGCCGGAAGCCGGCCATCGCGCGTCGTCGCGCGCGCTCGCCGTGCTGACCAGCACCGCCTTCTCCCTGCTCCTGCACGGCAGCGTGCTGGCGGCCGCGCTCTTCTGGGTCGAGCGCCAACCGGGCGCCGTCGCCCCGCCGACCCAAGCCGTCAGCATCGAACTCTTCGAAACACAGGTTCTCGAGGCGATCACGACGGCCCCGACCCTCGAGGCGACAGCCTCTCCCGCATCCGTGCAATCCGATCCGGGGGACTCCGCCGCGAGTGCGGTCGCGCCGAAGGAGCTCGCGCCCGTCGCCCCAAGCGATGAGATCGCGGCGAGAGAGCCGCAACCCGACACGCTCGAAAGCGCTGCTCCCGAGGGCGTCGCAGTTCTGAAAGGCGCATTGGAAGCGCCCGAGCCGGCCGGACCCGAGCGGTCGGCCAGGGAGACGGCGCGCGAAGCCCAGCCCGAGCCTCGCCCCGAGGAGAAGAAGCCGGTCAAGACGGCGAGGCTCACCGAGCCCGACGCCGAGCGGGAAAAGGAGCGCCAGTCGAAGAAGAAGGGGGCGGCGCACTCTCGCGCAACCACGGGCAAGCAAGCCTCGACCGGCCACGTCTCCGCGAGCGCGGGATCAGCCATCAACTATGCCGCGCTCGTGCGCGCCCGCGTAGCCGCGCGCAAGCCGGCCGGCAACGGACGGCGCGGCACCGTCGTCGTATCGTTCGGCGTCACCCGGTCGGGCGGATTGAGCTTTGCCAGCATCGCGCGTTCGTCGGGCGATTCGAGCCTCGATCGCAACGTGCTCGCCGCGGTACGCGGCGCCGGGCCGTTCCCCACGCCGCCGCCCGGAGCCCAGCTCCGCTTCGCCATCCCGTTCTACTTCCGCTGACCCGTCCGCCTATCCCGCCAGCACCGCCGTGCCGCAGCGCATGCCGTTGACCTGCACGTCGACCTCGCCCAGATGCAGGCCGAGCGTATTGAGGATCAGGTTGACGAGCGGATCCAGCGCCGCGGCCACCGGCGTCAGTAGCGCCTGCACGAGCGACTTGATCAGCGGCCCAGTAAGACCAATCGGCAACCCAACGAGATTGACGTTGAGCTGCGCCGAGCCGAGCAGGCTCGCGACCAGCGACGACAACAGGTCGTGCACGTGCGCCGTCTTGACCACGTGCCCCGCCACGTCGCTCTGCGTGAAGGTGAGATCGGTCGGCGAGGTATTGGTCATCTCCGCGAACGCGCTCGCCGTCACGGTGATGAGCGGCACCTGCACCAGGGAAGCCTGCGACACCGGCACGCTCGTTCCGAACGAGGCGAGCCCGGTCGTCGAGACATCGCCGATCCAGGCCCTGACCACGGCCGGCTTTGCCGCGATCTCGGCTTGCGTGCTTGCGGGATTGGCCACGTTGCACGTGAGCGCCTCGAGCCGCGCCTCAGCGCTCGCGATCTCGATGAAAATCGGCAGCCGGATGCGCACCCCGGCCAGCAGCCCGCTTCCGCCCACCTCGGCCACGAGCCGCAGCCGCGTCTGCACGGTGCGCACGATCGCGCCGGGCTGCCCGACCGTCACCCACCCCGAATGCTGCGCCGGCTCGCCCACGGCGAGATCGAGCGTGAGGCTGAGCAGCCCCGGCAGTGATCCGGCGAGGTTGATGGCAACCTGATGATCGCCGTTGGCCGCCTGCGCCGTCGCCGTGATGAGCGACATGAGATTGACGCTTGCGTCGAGCCCCGCGTGCGGCTGGCCGACCTCGACGGAGGACATCGGGCCGAGATCGACGAGCGCCTGCGGCGGCACGGTGAGCGAGGCGTCGATCTGGCCGAGGAGCGCCGTCGCCACCTGCGCGGCTTGCGCCTGTCCGCCCGCGGTCGCGGTCGCCACCGCCGCCTCGAGCACATTGCCAACCGTCACGTTGGCATTGAGCACGGAGTCGTAGGTTCCGGCCGTGATGCCGACCTCGCCCGCCAGCGCCGAGAGGAAGCCGTCGAGCGACACATTGGCATTGAGGAGCGCGTTGTAGTCCATGACCGACAGCGAGACGCTCCCGCCGAGCAACCCGCCGAGTAGCGCGTTCACCAGCCCGCCATTCAGCGACGCCAGCCGGCTGCCGATGGAGAATGTCGCCACCGCATCCGCCGCGCCGATCGCCGAGACGGCGATGTCGGGCTCGGACATGAACGATTTCGCGAAATAGAGACGCCCCGCGAGGGAGGCATCGAGGCGTACCGCGTTGAAGGGCTCGACGGCGGGCTTGAAGCGCAGCGCCGGCGCCACGCCGGGGCCGGGCTCGTAGCGGCCCTTGATGACCGCGAGCGAGGTGATGTTGCTGAGACCGTTGGCCGCCAGCGTGGCGGCGGCCGCGGCTTCGGCGTGATCGATGTCGCTCGCCGCCGCGACCGCGGCGAGGTCGAGCACGCCCTGTGCCGTGCGCCGCTCGAGATAGAGCGCCCCGATATCCACTGCCAGCGCGCACGCACTCACGCTGACCATCATGAAAAACGCGAGCACGACGGCGATGGTGCCGCTCTCGTCGTCCGCCCGGCGCGTCCAAACGATCATTCGCGCCATGAGGCCTCCTAGTACCCGCCGCGCTTGATGATGGCCACGCGCTCGATGATCTTGCTCGGCAGCGGCACGAGCCCCGAGAACGCCCAGATCGGCAGATCACCGGAATCGAACGCGACCCTGACCTCGAACTGCGAGGGATCGGCCGCGAGCGCATGCGCGGTGACGGAGAGAGCGCTCGCGCTGAGCAACGGATAGCTTGCCCCGCTTGCCGCGACGTGCGCCTGCGCGATCGACGTGCGCTCCGCATCGCTGAGACCGCTGACGGTGGCGCGCGCTGCGTCGGCGGCGAGTTGCTGCACCGAATGCGCGGCCCCGA
>JBFXEP010000315.1:0-4464 GCA_050179995.1 Hyphomicrobium sp. | reverse complement strand
TCAGCTCGCCGAGCTTGGCGGAGAGCACCTTGGCTTCGTCGCGCAGGCCCGGGAAGGCGATGCCGAGCAGCATGGCGCTGCGCACCATCTCGAGCGCGTCCTCGCGGCGCGTGATCATCACGGGCGGAGGGTTGCGGCCCATGCGCTGAAGCGCGGCCAGGATGCCCGAGATCTTGTCGTTTTCCTTCGAGAGCGAGGCGCGCAGCTCCTGCTCCCTGGCCTCGAAGCCCGCGAGGCGGGATTCGATGGCGGTCATCTGCTCCTCGCTCCTCTGCACGAGGGCCGCGGTCTCGCGCAGGCGCGCCGTGATCTCCTGGCGCTCGGTGGCGATGCCTTCGATGTTCTCCTGCAGCTCGCGGCGGCGCGCCTCCTTGGCGGCGAGCGCGCCCTTCTCGGTCGCGAGCTTTTTCTCGGCTTCCTCGGGGGTCTTGGGTGCCTGGGTGCTCGGGGCTTGGGCATAGGTCACGGCCGCGTAGGCCGATGTCATGGCGGCGAGCAGTAGCGCCGCCGCTCGATGGCAGTGCCGTGGCCCCTCGGCTCTCTTCGCTTGGCTCCGCTTCACGCCCTCGCCCATCCGGCCCGACGCCCTCTCCTGCGTGCTCTTTAGAGCACGATTGCGCCCGATCCAAACACTTGAACGCGGCAATTCTGCACAGGCTAGCCAGGGCCGCGCTCCCCGGCGCAGACCCTCAGGGTACCACGCTCCGATAAGTCGTTAGAATTAGGGCACGAAGGTTTACCAAAGGTGGCGGAGCCACAGCCCAGCGAATTATGCTCGGAGCCGCAACGCCACGCCCCATTGGCGTTCGCGGCCCCGCCATTCTATATCGAGGTATGACAGGCGCTGCCGGACCGGGTGGCGGGCCGACCAGGCCCGTGACGTTCGGCGGCGCGTATATGGCCGACAAGAACGCACGGCGTTCACGGCCTTCAAGGAAAGAACTCGAGCGCGATGGAAACCTTCTTGTCCTACCTGTCGACAGCGGCCATGTACGCCGTCGTCGGCGTGCTGATCGCGGGCCTTTGGGTGATGACGCGCGGCACAAGCCCGAACCTGAGCCAGAAGCTCATGCGCTGGCGCGTGGGCTTGCAGTTCGTGGCGATCGTGCTGCTCGTCGCCTACGCCTACGTGCAACATCACTAGCCGGGTGCGCGCCCGCGGGATGCGGGTCCGAATACCCCTTTCCACATATGCGGGAAGCCCTTTAGTGTGGTCCCGCGACGAGGGGATCGCGCTCCCATGGTGAAGCTCAACAAGATCTATACGAAGACCGGAGACGCCGGGACCACGGGTCTCGGCACGGGCGAGCGCGTGCGCAAGGATGCGCTCAGGATCGCCGCCTACGGCACGGTCGACGAGACCAACTCCACGCTCGGCATGGTGCGCATCCATCTCGCCGGCCATCCCGGGCTCGACGACAAGCTGGCGCGCATCCAGAACGATCTCTTCGATCTCGGCGCGGACCTCTGCGTGCCCGACCGCGGGAAGAAGCTCGACTACGAGCCGCTGCGCATCTCGGACGATCAGGTGGCGCGCCTCGAGGCCGAGATCGACGAGATGAACGCCGAGCTCAAACCGCTGAAATCCTTCGTCCTTCCCGGCGGCTCACCGGCGGCGGCGGCGCTGCACGTGGCGCGTACGGTGTGCCGGCGCGCAGAGCGCGAGATGGTGGCGCTCGCGGCCCAGGAGAACGAGCCCGTGGGCGCCGCGGCGCTCAAGTACATCAACCGCTTGTCGGACTTCCTCTTCGTCGCCGGGCGCTATGTCAACGACCGCGGCAAGAGCGACGTGCTCTGGGTTCCGGGGCAGAACCGCTGACGAGAGCACGCACCGAGCACAAGGATTTTGCGCCATGTTCGTTCCGCTGCACGATGAGAACCCGCTGAAGTCGATCCGCTTCCCGTGGGTGACGGTTCTCATCATCGCCATCAACGTGGCGGTGTATTTCTTCGAGACGGCGCGTCTCGACGAGGTGGCGATCGCGAGCTTCGCCATCGTGCCCAAGGAGCTGTTCGACACCAGCCTGTTGCCGGTAGCGGTCGAGCAGACGGGCCCGAGATTCCCCGAGCGGCTGACGCTGCTCACCTACATGTTCTTTCACGGCGACATCCTGCACCTGCTCGGCAACATGCTGTTCCTGTGGGTGTTCGGCGACAACGTCGAGGACGCTCTGGGGCACATCAAGTTCGCGCTCTTCTACCTTGCCTGCGGCGTCGCCGGCGGCCTGGTGCATGCCTTCATCGATCCGGGGTCGGATATTCCGCTGATCGGGGCCAGCGGCGCGGTGGCGGGCGTGATCGCGGCCTACCTCGTGCTGCATCCGCGCGTCAGGGTGTGGGTGCTGGCGCTCAAGGCCATCCCGCTCAGGATCTCGGCGGCCTTCGCGCTCGGGGTGTGGATCGCCATCCAGATCGTCATGGTGTTCCTGCCGCAGGTGGGCCCGGTGGCGTGGTGGGCGCATATCGGGGGCCTGGCGGCGGGTGCGATTCTGGTGGTTTTCCTGCGCCGTCCGGGCGTTCCGCTGTTCGACAAGGGGCTCGGGGCGGGGGCCTGAGGCTCCCCGCCGGTCCTCAGGTTGCCACTGGAAAACCCTCTGTTCGCCGCATTGACTTGGCCGAGAACGGCTCGTAATTTCCCCTCTCGCACTTGCGAAGAGCTCGGGACGTCACCCGCCCAGCCGTGGCTCACGTGACAGCAAATGGAGAGGCACGGCCTCGGCGGCCGCATGACCCATCTCCGGCGGGCAGAGTTTCGGGACCAAATTAAGCCAGGACAGCAATGACAAGAACAAGGCAGTGCGCCGGGGAGCGTCGCGCATCATGAAGGTACTCGTCGCGGTGAAGCGCGTCGTCGATTTTGCGGTCAAGATCCGCGTCAAGTCGGATGGATCAGGGGTAGAGCTCGCCAACGTCAAAATGTCGATGAACCCCTTCGATGAGATCGCCGTCGAGGAGGCGGTGCGGCTCAAGGAGAAGGGGACGGCGACCGAGGTCGTCGCCGTGTCGGTCGGCACGGCCAAGTCTCAGGAGACGCTGCGCGCGGCGCTCGCGATCGGCGCGGACCGCGCCATTCTCGTCGAGACCGCCGACGATACGGCGGTCGAGCCGCTGACGGTCGCTAAGCTCTTGCGCGCCGTGGTCGAGGCGGAGAAGCCGGACATCGTCGTGCTCGGCAAGCAGGCCATCGACGACGACTGCAACCAGACCGGCCAGATGCTGGCCGCGCTGCTCGGCTGGCCGCAGGGCACGTTCGCCTCCAAGATCGCGCCCGAGGCCGGCGCCATCGCGGTGACGCGCGAGGTCGACGGCGGACTCGAGACCATCAAGCTCAAGCTGCCGGCTATCGTGACGACGGACCTGCGCCTCAACGAGCCGCGCTATCCGTCGCTGCCCAACATCATGAAGGCGAAGAAGAAGCCGCTCGACGTCAAGAAGCCGGCCGACCTCGGGGTCGATACGGCGCCGCGCCTCAAGGTGCTCAAGACCGCCGAGCCGCCGGTGCGCAAGGGCGGCGTGAAAGTCGCCGACGTGGCCGAGCTCGTGCGCCGCCTCAAGACGGAAGCGGGGGTGATCTGATGGCTATCCTGCTTGTCGCCGATCATTCGAACACCGCGCTCGGCAGCTCGACCGCCAAGGCGCTCACGGCTGCGCTCGCCATCGGCTCCGATGTACATGTGCTGATCGCCGGACACGGCGCGCAAGCCGCCGCCGAGGCCGCGTCCAAGCTCAAGGGCGTCAGCAAGGTTCTCGTCGCGGACGCCCCGCATCTCGCGAGCGGGCTCGCCGAAGAGGTGGCGGCCACCGTCGTCGCGCTGGCTCCCGGCTACGACACCATCATCGCGCCGGCCACCGCGGCCGGAAAGAACGTGCTGCCGCGCGTCGCGGCGCTGCTCGACGTGATGCAGGTCTCGGACATCATCAAGGTCGTGTCGCCGGATACGTTCGAGCGGCCGATCTATGCCGGCAACGCCATCCAGACCGTGCAGTCGCCGGAAGCCAAGCGCGTCATCACCGTGCGCACGGCGGCGTTCGCGGCTGCGGAGGAAGGCGGCTCGGCCGGCATCGAGAGCGTCGCGGCGGCGCCCTCGGCCGGGATCTCGTCGTTCGTCGGGGCGGAGCTCACGAAGTCGGACAGGCCCGAGCTCACGGCGGCCAAGATCGTCATCTCGGGCGGTCGCGGCATGGGCAACGGCGAGAACTTCAAGACCTACATCGAGCCGATCGCGGAGCGCCTCGGGGCGGCGATGGGCGCCTCGCGCGCGGCGGTGGACGCCGGTTTCGTGCCCAACGACCTGCAGGTCGGCCAGACCGGCAAGGTGGTGGCGCCCGAGCTTTATGTCGCCGTCGGCATCTCGGGGGCCATCCAGCATCTCGCCGGCATGAAGGACTCGAAGGTGATCGTCGCCATCAACAAGGACGCCGAGGCGCCGATCTTCCAGGTCGCAGACTACGGTCTCGTCGCCG
>JBFXEP010000314.1:0-4473 GCA_050179995.1 Hyphomicrobium sp. | reverse complement strand
CTGCCAAACTTCCACTTGGGCGTGATCCAGTAGTCGAAGCCGGCCTTGAAGCGGTGGCGCGGGATGCCTGGTAGACGGTCGCCTGCGCTCACGAAGTTGCACTCCGGCTCCTCGAAATCGGGGGGAGCATTACCCGGCGTCACAAAGTCCGGGCATTCTTCCGACCCTTCCGGCGTGCCTCTCGCTGGGATGACCAGGTCATTCTCGATGGTTGCGTCGACGAAGGCGTACGTGCCGTAAACCTGCCAGCGGCTGGTCTGGTAGGAAGCAGCCAGCTCGACGCCTTGGCGCAACGTGTCGCCGCCATTCAGGAAGAATCCGCGCCCGGTCTCCTCGGCGGCCACGTTCAGAATGTCATCTTCGTTGAGTGTTCGGAACAGACCCGCGCTCCAAGTGAGCCGGCCGTCGTAGCTTTTGCTCTCGCCGCGCACGCCGATTTCTGCGGTGTGCGACACGACCTGCTTCAGCGGCGGGTCGTCGGTGAGGAAGCTTTCGATCAAGCAGGGGTTCTCCGGCTCGGCGCAGCCAAGCTCCGCAGCCGTCGGCGCACGGTTCGCTTCCGAGTAGCCGCCGTAGATCGCAAGACCCGGGAAGATCTTGTAAGTGGCGCCCGCCATCGGGTTGAAGCGTTCGTACTTGTTCGTCGTGTCGAGCTCGTCGAATTCGCCGGTTAGGTCATCCATCTTGATCGTGGCGTGGTTGTAACGACCGCCAACGGTCACAGTGAGCTGATCGGTGACATCGAGCGCGTTGGAGAAGTAGAGGCCCCAATAGGTGTTCTCGGTCGAGAGCATGCGAGGAGCCAGATCCTCGGGTTCCGTGGCAATAAAACCGGTCCCGGACACGACGAACTTCGGCCCCACCACACCGAGCTCGCTCGAGGTGTCGTAATCCACCTTGCCGTGATCGTAGCTGGCGCCGACCAGAAATAGGTTGGGACGTCCGAACAGCGGCGTCTTCTCGACCGCTTCAACCGAGCCACCCCAGCTTTCGGCCTTGGTGTTGATGCGCTCGATCGAGCCGATATTCTCGTAGGAAGCCACGGGATTCCCGAACTGATCGATGACCTGCTCTTCCTCGATCAGATTGGTAACGTCGTCGATCTCCTGGATGCAAAGCGTAGTGCCATCGAAGCCGCTGCCTCCGATACCGGTGCACTCATCGGCCTCCGACAGGTTTCCGTCGATCACATTCGACTTGAAATGCCGATAGTAGCCGACACCCGAGAAGCTCAGGGTATTCGTGGCTTGCAGCGTGCCGGAGATCGTCGGCATCAAAAGCTCGAGCGACGTATCTTGCGGCGAGGTGAAGGTGTTTTCCCAGTCTTTGCGCAGCAGCTCCAACGGACCGGCAGCCGTCACGCCGACCGTGCTGTCGGCAGCGGTGAGGCTGACGTGCAATTCGGCCGCGCTGCCCCGCAAGCCGATGTCGCCATAGAACCGCCCGATCTCCGAATCTGAGAAATCGCGGAAGCCATCGTCCTTGATGCCTTCGGCGGCGACGTAGATGCCGGCGTTACCACTGTTGGCACCGGCCTGCACGCCGAACTGCGCACGCCCGAACGAGCCGGCCATGAGGTCAACCTCGGCGCCCTCGTAGCTGAAACCATCCTTCATGATGATGCTGATGGCGCCGCCCAGCGCGTTCAATCCGAAAGCCGGATTGTTGCTCACCACGGTCATCGTATCGATGGCATTGGTCGGAATCAGGTCCCAGTTCACCGTATCGCCGAACGCCTCGTTGATACGAACGCCATTCTGATAGACGGCAAGGCCCTGAGACCGACCGCCGACTGGGGAAGCGTCGAAGCCGCGGTAGGAAATTTCCGCACGCAGCGGGTTGCCGGCGGCATCGGAAATGATGATGCCGGGAACGTTCTGCTGCAGCACCTGCTGGATCTGTTTGACGCCATCGCGGCTGATATCCGCGTCTGTAACGGTCGAAACCGCACTTGGCACCTTGATATTTGCCGGATTTCCGACGCCCAACCCGGCGCCTCGCGATGCCGAGTCCGCTGGCGCAGTCCCAGTTGCAGCCGGCGGGGGGGTTGACGGAGCGGTCGCGAGCGGCGAGATCGGCACGGCCTTCTTTTTGCGCGCCGCCTTCTGCACCGGCGTCTCCTGCACGACATCGACGGCGGGAAGCTCCGTCGCAGCTGCACCGGCCGTGCCTTGTGCATCTTGTGCGCTCGCCAGATGCGGCACGATCACCATCGCGCCCGCGGCCAAAGCGGCCTTTCCGAATTTCATTCCCAGCCTCCCCCGTGAAAAACTCCCCCGCGATGCACGTGTCATTCCCTCCGCAACGACACAAACATCCCGGATTTTTACCGAGGATCATCTATGGACGGCGGTCCAGGGGGGTCAACTTTGTAACAGCACAAATCGAGGAAAATTGCCGCATTTCCGACAAGATGTGGCGAGGCCGCATCGGGAATATTTCCCGATTTCTTAGGGACTTCTTCCCAACTGGGAAAACGTCCTACAACCCGGGTAAATTTCCTTGTACAACAAGGTGATTATCCCTCAGGCGCACCCCCGACGGTAACGCGATTGAGGGAACGCCACTGGGCGATCTCACGCGACGGGCGACACCCGGAAAAGACGTGAAATGCCGTGAGGGAGAGCGAGGTCCAATCATCCGAGCGTTGACCAACCGGTCTGTTGATTCTTGCTGCGATTTGGCGATAGTGGCGGCGATAGCAGCCGTGCCGGGAACAAGCGGGGCGACCGGAAACGATCGTGATCAGACAACGAATCGACCTGCAAAAAACATAACAAACACAACGCAATGGTTCAATCGCCCTGCGCACGGGCAAAGTCTCGGGACTGTGTGTGGCGGAAACTGTGCGGCCGTGTGAGGTTATAGTGAAACAGAAGCCAGCGGATAGGGCACGCTCGCGCGAGTTGGGCCGATCACGCCGGACAGTATTGCGAAGTCTAGGAGGACAGTTTGAGCTGCCAATTCTCTGCCGCGGGTAAGATGCTTGGTGTCGTGTCCCTGTTGTTCGTCCTGGCGTCCCCTGTAGCGGCGGAGCCTAAAGCCCTGTCGGTGGAGTTGAACAAGCTTGAGCCGCAGGGCGCGGGCTGCCGTGCCTACATGGTGGTCCAGAACGACGACGACACGGCCTACAAGGCCTTCAAGCTCGACCTCGTCCTCTTCCAGCAGGACGGCGTCATTGGCCGCCGCTTCGCCATGGATCTGGCTCCATTGAAAGCCAAGAAGCGCCACGTGAAGCTGTTCGACCTCGACAACATCGCCTGCGACAAGATCGGCAACCTCCTGATCAATGACATCGTGGAGTGCACATCGGACTCAGGGCCGGTCGAGAATTGCCTCACAGGCATCACCGTCAAGTCGCTGACCAGCGTGCAGCTCACCAAGTAGCCGCGCGCCGCAGCAGAAGTCGTCATTGGGAGTAAAGGGTACCGTCGTGGAGCAGATATCTGCCGCAGCCGTTCAAGATTTTTCCATCTACGGCATGATCGCCCAGGCCGATCCGATCGTGAAGGCGGTCATGATCATCCTGGCGCTCGCCTCGGTCGCGTGCTGGGCCATCATCCTCGAGAAGGCCGTGCGTTTGAGCAAGCTCGGTCGCGACCTGCGCCGCCTCGAGCGCACGGTGAGCGACGAGACGACCGCCGACGCCCCGCGCGGGCTCGTGCGCACGCTGCTGTCCGCGGCTCACCACGAGGCCGAGGACGGCGGACGCAATGAATCGCGCGCCGACCTGCGTGCTCGCCTCGAGCGGGCCATGCGCCTGTCCTTGAAGAGCGAGCTGCAGAAGCTCGAGGTCGGACTGCCCTTTCTGGCGACCGTCGGCTCCGCCGCGCCCTTCATCGGTCTGTTCGGCACCGTCTGGGGCATCATGAACAGCTTCACGTCGATCGCGCAGCAGAAGGACACGTCGCTCGCCGTCGTCGCGCCGGGCATCGCGGAAGCCCTGTTCGCCACCGCCCTCGGCTTGGCGGCGGCTATCCCGGCGGTCATGGCCTACAACATGATCTCAGTCTCGCTCGGACGCGGCGCGGGCCGCGCCGGCACGACCATCACGGAGCTGGCGAAGCGCCTTTCGCGCCCCCCGTCTGAAGGTTTCGCCCGCCCCGCAACCTCCGAGCCGCTACGCGCCGGAAAGGCAGTGTAGGATGGCCATCGCGGTCGGAAATGGTGCGCCGCAGGGCGACGACGACGATGCGGGCTATCGCCCCATGGCGGAGATCAACATCACGCCTATGGTCGACGTGATGCTCGTGCTCTTGATCATCTTCATGGTCGCCGCGCCCTTGATGGTCGCCGGCGTACCGCTCGAGCTGCCGAACACATCGGCGACGCGCGTAAGCCAGTCGAAGAAGGCCATGGTGGTCTCGCTCGCCGGCGACGGCGGCCTCTACATTCGCGACGAGCAGGTCTCGGCCGACACTCTCGTGCCGCGCCTGCGCGAGCTGCGCGCCGCCGAGGGCGACACCGTCGTCT
>JBFXEP010000313.1:0-4485 GCA_050179995.1 Hyphomicrobium sp. | reverse complement strand
GTCGAAGTAGAAGGCGGAGAGGTCCGTGTTCATGAACGGCGACAGCGCCGCCACCACGCCGCGGTAGTCGTAGGCCGCATAGGCCGCGCGCACCTCGGCGTCGAGCTCGGCGAGCCGGTGCAGCATCAGCCGCTCGAGCTCGGGCAGGTCTGCGCGCGGCACGGTGAGCTCGGGTGAATGATAATGCAGCGCGCCGAGCATCCAGCGCAGCGTGTTGCGGAGCTTGCGGTAGGACTCCGCCGCCGACTGCACGATGGCCGGCCCGAAGCGGATGTCGTTGGTCGTGTCCGCCGAGGCGACCCACAGGCGCAGGATGTCGGCGCCGGAGGTCTTCATCACGTCCTGCGGCGAGAGCACGTTGCCCTTTGACTTCGACATCTTGTCCTCGCCCTTCTCGTCGAGGATGAAGCCGTGCGTCAGCACTACGTCGTAGGGAGCCTGCCCGCGCGTGCCGCAGCTCTCCAGCAGCGAAGAATGGAACCAGCCGCGATGCTGGTCCGAGCCTTCGAGGTACATGACGCGGTCCGCGCCTCCGTCGCGCACGCGGTGGATGCCGGCGAGGCTCGGGAACTGCTTCGCGTCGTCGAGCACGAAAGCGTGCGTCGATCCGGAATCGAACCACACGTCGAGCACGTCGCGCACCTGCTCGAAGTCCGCTGGGCTATAGCCGGCGGGCTTGAGAAAACGCTCGGCCGCCCCCGCCGCGAACCACGCGTCCGCGCCTTCCGTCTCGAAGGCCGCTACGATGGCCGCGTTGACGGCGTCGTCGCGCAGGATGTCGTCCCCTTTGAAATTGCCGTTGTCGCGCTTGGCGACGAACACCGTGATCGGCACGCCCCAGGCGCGCTGGCGCGACACGACCCAGTCCGGCCGGTTGGCGATCATGCCCGTAATGCGGTTCTCGCCCGCCTCCGGCACCCACTCGGTGGCCTGGATCTCCGCCAGCGCCACCTCGCGCAGCGTCCCACTTTCCCCTCTCTCCGTGCTTGCGGGGAGAGGGGAGAGGGAGAAGGGCCTGTCCATCGCAATGAACCATTGCGGCGTGTTGCGGAAGATGACGGGCTTCTTCGAACGCCACGAATGCGGATACTGATGCTTCAGGCGACCGCGCGCGATGATGTTGCCGGCTTCAGCGAGCGCCTTGATTACCGCGTCGTTGGCGTCGCCCTTGTCGCCATTCTCCTTCAAGACGCGCTTGCCCGTGAAGCCCGGCGCTTCCTTGGTCAGCACGCCGTCGGCGTCGACCGTGAACGGGATCGTCGTGTCGATGCCGCGATCACGTAGCGCCTTCTGGTTCGCGATCCAGATGTTGTAGTCGTCCGCGCCGTGCCCCGGCGCCGTGTGCACGAAGCCCGTGCCCGTATCGTCGGTGACGTGATCGCCGTCGAGCAGCGGCACTTGAAACGCGTAGCCGCCGTCGAGGCCACGCAGCGGATGAAAGCACGTCTGAATGTCCTCGACGTCGACGTCGAACAGCAGCTTGTGCTCGCTGACCTTCGCCGCCTTGAACACGTCCTCGGCCAGCCGCTTGGCGAGAACGTAGACATCTCCGGTCTTCGCCCAGTTTCCGTCCGGCGCGGCAACGACCTCGTAGGCGGCGTAGTCGATCTTCGACGAGAAGCTGATGGCCCGGTTGCCGGGGATCGTCCACGGCGTGGTGGTCCAGATGACGACGCTGGCGTTGAGGTCGCTCAGAGGCGTCTTGCCGCCGTAGCGGCGCTTGCGCTCCGCCTCGTAGGCTACTTTCTCCTCGTCGCTCATCTTGGCGACCAGCTCGGGCGGCAGAAACCGGTCGGCCGTTTCACCGAGGATCGGAAACTTCACCCAAACCTGATCGCTCTGATAGTCCTGATACTCCACCTCCGCCTCGGCCAGCGCCGTCTTCTCCACCACGCTCCACATCACCGGCTTCGAGCCGCGATAGAGAAGCCCGTTCGCCGCAAAGCGCATCAGCTCGCGCGCGATCGTCGCCTCGGCCGCAAAGCTCATCGTCAAATAAGGATGGTCCCAGTCGCCAATCACGCCGAGCCGCTCGAACTCGCCCTTCTGCACCGCCACCCACTGCTCGGCGAAGCGGCGGCACTCGTCACGAAACGCATTGATGGCCACCGGATCGGAGAAGTTCGGTTTCTCGCGTCCCTTGGCGCGGTACTGCTCCTCGATCTTCCACTCGATCGGCAGCCCGTGGCAGTCCCAGCCCGGCACGTAGTTGGAATCGAAGCCCAGCATCTGCTGGCTCTTCACCACCAGGTCCTTCAGGATCTTGTTCAGCGCGTGCCCGATATGGATGTGTCCGTTGGCGTAGGGCGGGCCGTCGTGCAGCACGAACTTCGGCCGCCCTTTCGATGCCGCGCGCAGCTCGCGGTAGAGCCCGCGCTCCTGCCAGCGCGCGAGCAGCTTCGGCTCGAGCTCGGGCAGCCCCGCGCGCATCGGAAAATCCGTCTGCGGCAGGTTGAGCGTGTCGCTCCAGTCGCGGGGCTTTGCCTCGCCCCCCTCCGCCACGCTCGCGTCCGCCACGCCCTTGCCCTTCGCCATCGGTCCCGGTCTTTCGGTTGATTTGCAGGCGTTCTAGCAACCCGAACGCCGGGACGCAAAGGTCGCGAGTCCGGCCGGAAAAACACTGGGGTCCGTGCGACCCCGGTGAAGATGGCGGGTTCAGCCGGAAACGCGAGCCGCGTCCGCGGCGACGGCAGCCTTGTGCGCGGGCCGCGCCTGCATCCGCGCGACATAGTCGACGAACTCCGGCCGCTCCGGGATGACCTTGAAGCCCAGCATGTAGCCGAGCCCCGATCCCCACATGACGTCGGCCGCGGAGAAGCGTTCGCCGAGCAGCCACGGACCCGGCTTCAGCGCGGCCGAAACGGTGTCGAGAACATCGGCGGGCTTGCCCCAGCCGACCGTCGAAGCCGGCGACTCGCGCTTCATGAACATGTCCGCGCACGCCGGCTCGAAGCAGCTTCCGTAGAAGAACATCCAGCGCAGGTACGCCCCGCGATCCGCTTCGTCGATGCCCGGCGCCAGCCCTGCGTCGGGATACTTATCCGCGAGATAGACGAGGATCGCCGGGTTCTCGGTGATGATGGTGTCGCCATCGGCGAGCACCGGGATCTTCCCCATCGGGTTGATCTTGAGGAACTCCGGCTTCTTGTGCTCGCCGGCCTTGAGATCGATCGGCACGATCTCGAACGGCACGCCGAGCTCGTGCAGCATGTAATGCACGACCGTCGAGCGGGACTGCGGGTTGTGATAGAGCCTCAGCACGTGCGTTCCTCCGTCCTTGCTTCAACCCCAGTCGCCGAGCGCGGCGTTGACCAGCGCCAGCGCCGCGACCGCCGCCGTATCCGCGCGCATGATGCGCGGCCCGAGAGAGATGGCACGCGTTTGCGGCAGCGCGCGGATCATCTCCCGCTCGGCCGGTGAGAATCCGCCTTCCGGCCCGACCAGCACGGCGAGCGGCCCCGGCGCAAGCGCTTTGAGTTGAACGAGCGGGCTCGCCTGCACCGCTCCCTCGTCGCAGTAGACGAGCACGCGCGCCGCATCCCAGTCCTTGATGAGGTGCGCGAGCTTGACCGGGTGGGCGATCTCCGGCACGCGCAGGATGCCGCACTGCTCCGCCGCTTCGATGGCGTTGGCCCGCAAGCGGTCGAGGTTGACGCGTTCCGCCACCGTGTGCTGCGTCAGCACCGGCACGAGTCGCGCGACGCCCATCTCCGTCGCCTTCTGCACCATGTAGTCGAGCCGTGCCCGCTTCAATGGCGCGAAGAGATAGTGGATGTCAGGCCCACCCGCTTGCTCCCGCACGAGGCTCACGGCTTCGAGCACCGCGCCGCGCTTTCCCGCTTCCGAAAGCTCAGCCCGCCATTCTCCGTCGCGCCCGTTGAAGATCAGGATTTCGTCGCCCTCGCTGAGACGCAGCACGCCGCGCAGATAGCTCGCCTGCTCGGGCGTGCAGGTGACCGTCGTCCCCGCCGCGAGGGAATGATCGACGAAGAGCCGCTGCGAGGTGAAATCATGGACTGCCATGGGGTTTGCTTAGCCGAAGCCGAGGCACAATCAAGCTCCATTCCCTCTCCCCATCGCAAGTGCAGGGCGTTGGCGAGAGGGAACGGAGCCTGCGTTGACCGCCCGCGATGGTCCGCCTACCATCGCCCCGCGGTGCAGGCCGCATCCGGACCCGCGGGAAGGGCAGAGCCCACTTGCACGCGCACAAGCGACGCTTGAACCTTTGTGCAGCCGGAATTGCGGGTCGTCGGCGCCTCATGCACGGAGGTTTTGATGAAGCGGCTCCCCGCCCGGCCCGATCTCGGCCAATTGAAGAAGCAGGCTAAGGACCTGCTCGCGCTCTACCGCAGAGGCGAGCCCGAGGCCTTCGCCCGTTTTCGTGACACTCTCCCCGCCGCCGCCGGCAAGAATGATGAGGCCATCGCCACGCTCGCCTTGCGCCTGCACGATGCGCAGTCGTGCGTGGCCCGCGAGCATGGCTTC
>JBFXEP010000312.1:0-4485 GCA_050179995.1 Hyphomicrobium sp. | reverse complement strand
CGGGTCAAAGATACCTCCGCAAGAGGACGAGGGCCTCTTCGATGGACTCCACGGCTTTTTGCGCTTCAGCGCGCATGGCTGCACTCCGCTCTCAATCTCGAAGCTATGGGAAAGTCGCCGACATATAGTGTCGCGCACCATATCTGTAAACGTGGCGTCACGATGCACCGGAGGGGAAGCGCCGGCCGGATCGGTCAAGGCGCGGGAGAAAATCCCGTCACCACAACCCGCCCGGGCCACCGCCGTTGCCGGGAGAGGAGGACGGCGCGGGCTGCCAGCCGCCACCCGAGGGGCCGGCGTCCGAGCTCTGCGCGTAAGGATCGGTGAAGCCGATGACGGAGTAGGCGTCGTCAGGCTCCTCGTCGGTCTTGAAGGCTTCCATGACGGCCGTGGTGTCGGCGGGGGAAGCACGCAGGCCCGTCTTGAGGCTCACGCGCACGAGCTTGATGCCGGGCGGCATACGGAACGGAGCGGGGGGCTCGCTGGTGAGAGCCTCCTGCATGAAGTTGCCGAAGATGGGCGCGGCCACGGCGCCGCCGGTATTGCCCTTGCCGAGCGGCCGGGGCGTGTCGTAGCCGATGAAGACGCCCACCACGAGGTCCGGCGTATAGCCGACGAACCAGGCGTCCTTCTCCTCGTTGGTGGTGCCCGTCTTGCCGGCGAGCGGGCGGTTCAGCCGCTTCAGCGATGTCGCCGTGCCACGCTGGATGACGCCCTCCATGATGGAGGTCATCTGGTAGGCGGTCTGCGGATCGACGATCTGCTTCCTGTCGTCGGGGATGTCCGGCTCCTCCTGGTTGGCCCAGTGGTCGGCCTTGCAGCCCGTGCACTCACGTGCATCATGGCGCCACACAGACTTGCCCCAGCGGTCCTGGATGCGGTCGATCAGCGTCGGGCGCACCGATTTGCCGCCGTTGGCGATCATGCAGTAGGCGGTGGCCATGCGCAGGAGCGTCGTCTCGCCGGCGCCGAGCGACATGGAGAGCACCGGCAGGAGGTCGTCGTAGATGCCGAAGCGGCGCGCATATTCCGTGATGATCGGCATGCCCATGTCCTGGGCGAGCCGCACCGTCATCTGGTTGCGCGATTTCTCGATGCCGACGCGGAGCGTCGTCGGCCCGTGCGATTCGTCCTTCTCGTAGTTCTGGGGCTTCCAGATGTCCTGACCCGGGCCCTGCTCGATCTCGATCGGCTCGTCGAGGATGATCGAGGTCGGCTTGTAGCCGTTGTCGAGGGCGGCGGCGTAGACGAACGGCTTGAACGACGAGCCGGGCTGGCGCTTGGCCTGCAGCGCGCGGTCGAACTGGCTCATGGCGAACGAGTAGCCGCCCGACACGGCGAGCACGCGGCCGGTGTGCGGGTCCATGGCGATGAGGCCGCCCGAGACCTCGGGAATCTGCATCAGCGACCAAGCGCCGCCGAGGTTCGCCTCGTCCTTGGGCGCGACGTAGATCACGTCGCCGGCCGCGAGGAGGTCGGCAATCTGCTTCGGCTCGGTACGCTTGCCCGGCACCTTGGCCCACTTGATCTCCTCGAGGGTGATCTCGACGGCGTGGCGCTCGGCGGTGAGCGTGCCGTCCTGCTTGCGCTGCGGCTTCAATCCGACGACGGCCTTGGTCTTCTCCATCGACAGCACGATGCCGAGGCGCCAGGGCTGGATGTCGGCCGGGCTGTCGACGGCGCCGAGCGGGACGCCCCAGTCGCCAGCGACGTCGACCTTGGCCACCGGGCCGCGCCAGCCCTGCTTGCGATCGTAGGCGACGAGGCCGTCGATCAGGGCCTTGCGGCCGATCTTCTGGAGGCGGGGATCGAGCGTGGTGCGCACGGAGAGGCCGCCGGCATAGAGCTTGGCCTCGCCATAGGCGGAGAAGAGCGAACGGCGCACCTCCTCGGCGAAATACTCGGCGGCGAAGATGTGGGCGCCGCCCGGGCGGATGTTCACGGTCAGCGGCTTGGCCCGCGCGGCCTCCGCCTCCTCCTGCGTGATGTAGCCGTTCTCGGCCATCTGGCCGATGATCCAGTTGCGCCGCTCGGTGGCGCGGTCTTTCTGGCGGAAGGGGTGATAGTTGTTCGGCGCCTTGGGCAGCGCGGCGAGATAGGCCACCTCCTCGACGGTGAGGTCCTTAAGCTCCTTGTTGAAGTAGGCGAGGCCCGCGGCTGCGACGCCGTAGGCGCCGATGCCGAGATAGATCTCGTTGAGGTAGAGCTCGAGGATCTTGTCCTTCGGGTAGGCGCGCTCGATGCGGATGGCGAGGATCGCCTCCTTGATCTTGCGCTCGAAGGTGCGATCGCTGGTCAGGAGGAAGTTCTTCGCCACCTGCTGGGTGATGGTGGAGGCGCCCTCGGTGCGCCGGTCGCTGCCCTGGATCTTGGTCTCGACGGCCTTGAAGACGGCGCGGGCGATACCCTGGAGGTCGAGGCCGCCATGCTCGTAGAAGCGGCGGTCCTCGGCGGAGAGGAAGGCGGCGATGACGCGCTTCGGAATGGTGTTGATGGGCACGAAGATGCGCCGCTCGCGCGCGTACTCGGCGATCAGCGAGCCGTCATGGGCGTGGATGCGCGTCATGACGGGCGGCTCGTAGCTGGCGAGGCTCTCGTAGTCGGGGAGGTCCTTCGAGGCCTTCCACAGGAGATAGCCCGCGCCGGCCGAGCCGACCAGGAACAGGACGACGAACGCCGCGAAGCTCCAGCCGATGAAGCTCAGGAGGAGGCTCTTGCGCTTGCGGGGCCTTCTCCGGCGCTCAGGCTGGGGCGGCAGGACTTGGGGTGGAAGCTGTGGGGCTCGCATTCCGCCTGGGTTCCGCTCGACGGGTGTTCAGTCAGGACGCTCGCACGCTCGACGCCTTTGGCTCGGCGCACTGCTATTGCATTGCAGCAACCCGTGGATCAAGCCCGAACATTAGCATGGATTGTGGCATCACGTCGTCCTCGAAGCCGAGATTTCCTAAATGGTTATCAGGGCTCAGATACCGCGGCGCAATCGGCCAGCGGGCCTGGGTTGCATCAGCCGCAGAATGCGGACCGCGAGGGCTCAATCACTCAAGGATTGGGCGCTCACGGGTTGGGCGAGTTCGCCGTCCGCTTGGCGAAGTAGGTGTCGACGGCCTCGGTGATGGCGCCGGCGATCTTCTTGCGCCACGGCGCCGAGTTCAGGAGCTTCTCATCCTCGGCGTTGCTGAGGTAGCCGAGCTCGATCAGCACGGAGGGGGCGTGCGTCTGCTTCAGGACCTTGAAAGCCGCGGCGCGCTGCGACTCGCGCGCCATGGGGGTGACCCGCTTCAGCTTGCGCACGAGGGCGTTCGAGAGATCGGCGGAGAAGTTGGCCGTCTCGCGCTTCATGAGGTCGAAGAGGATGTCCTTCACCTCGTCGACGCCGGCGCCATCGACGACGTTCAGGCCGGCGATGAGGTCGGAGGCATTCTCCTTCTCCGCCATGCGCCGCGCCTCCTCGTCGGAGGCCCGCTCCGAGAGCGTGTACACGGTCGCGCCGCGCACGGTGGCGGCGCCTCTGTCGAGGGACAGCGAGTCGGCGTGGAGCGAGACGAAGAGATCCACCCCCTTCTTGGCGGACAGATTAAGTCTTTGGTCCAGCGATACGAATACGTCCGCCGTACGTGTCATCTGGACATCGTAGCGGCCGCTCGCGGCAAGCTGGCGCTTCAGCTCCTTGGCGACCGCCAGCACGACGTCCTTCTCGAGCATGTTGGTCGAGCTCACGGCACCGCCGTCGATGCCGCCATGGCCGGGATCGATCATGACCACCGGCTTGCCGCCGGGTTGCGGCTTGTCCGGGGGCAGCTCGGGTGCTGCGAGTGGCTTGGCCGTCTCCGCCTCTGCCTTGCCGGCGCCGGTGCCCAGGCCGAAGCTCGCCGGGTCGGTGGTCACGAGGTCGAAGGAGAAGACCACGCCGCCGCCCTCGGCTGCCGTCATGGCGGCGCGCTCGATGCGAACGGGGCCCTTGGTATCGAGCACCACACGGGCCTTGTCCTCGGCGAAGAGGCCGTAGCGGAACGTCTCGACCAGGCCGCCACCGTCCTGCCCGGTGCCGTCGGGCAGGCGGAACTCCACGTGCGGCAGGTCGACGACGACGCGGTAGGGGTTGGCGAGCGTGTAGATCTCGGCGGTCACTCCGGCGGTGAGATCGAGCTCGAAGGTGGTGCGCATCCGGTCGCCGGCGAGGCTGGCGCGGGTCGCGGACGCGGCTCCCGCCGCAGCGCTTCCGCTCGCGGCCCAGACATGCATCAGCATCGCAAGGACGGGCAAGACCATCCGTGCGACAACAGATTTGGCCCTGGACCCCATCCCCGGCAGCACGCGGTCCCTATAGCGTTCGTGAGAAAATTATCACGTAGGCTCTACAAGTTAGCTCACATTCGGCAAGTTTGCGCATGGGGCGGCACCGTGCCTACTAAACACGCTTGCCTCTCAGGCAACGAACCCGTACAAAATTGAACTGCATCGTGTTAGGTACGTCCACTTCACGCG
>JBFXEP010000311.1:0-4502 GCA_050179995.1 Hyphomicrobium sp. | reverse complement strand
GGTACTCGTCCACCGCGCGCGGGATCACGTCGAAATAGAGCTTCTTCGCCGTGCGCGGCTTCTGGAACATGAAGAGCGCGAGGCTCTCCGGCGAGGCGTAGGTCAGCCACTCGTCGATGGTGAGCCCATTGCCCTTCGACTTCGAGATCTTCTCGCCCGCTTCATCGAGGAACAGCTCGTAGACGTAGTGCTCGGGCGCCGCGCCGCCCAGGATCTCGCAGATCTTGTCGTAGATCGGCGCGTTGGTCTGGTGATCCTTGCCGAACATTTCGAAATCGACGCCGAGCGCGGCCCACCGCATGCCGAAATCGGGCTTCCACTGCAGCTTCACGCGCCCGCCCGTGACGGGCAGCGTCACGTCGCGCCCGTCCTCGTCCGCAAACGTGATGGTGCCGGCCTTGGCATCGACCTCCTTCATGGGCACGTAGAGGATGCGCCCGCTCGTGGGCGAGATGGGGAGGAAGGGGCTGTAGGTGGCCTGCCGCTCCGCGCCGAGCGTCGGCAGCATCACGTCCATGATGGCATCGTACCGCTCGGCCGCGCGCAGCAGCATCGCGTCGAAGCGCCCGGCCTTGTAGTACTCGGTCGCGCTCCCGAACTCGTACTCGAAGCCGAACGTGTCGAGGAAGCGGCGCAGCATGGCGTTGTTGTGGTCGCCGAAGCTCGCGTAGTTGCCGCCGAACGGGTTAGGCACCGAGGTGAGCGGCAGTTGCAGGTAGGGCTCGAGCGCGCGACGATCCGGCACGTTCTCCGGGATCTTCCGCATGCCGTCCATGTCGTCGGAGAAGCAGAGGAGACGCGTCTTGATCGCGCCGCCCGTCAGCGCCGTGAACGCGTGGCGCACCATGGTCGTGCGTGCCACCTCGCCGAACGTGCCGATGTGCGGCAGCCCCGATGGCCCATAGCCGGTCTCGAACAGCACCGTCGGCTCGCCCTTGCCCTTCCGCTTCTCGATCCGCTTGATGAGTCGGCGCGCCTCCTCGAACGGCCACGCCTTCGCGTCGCCGAGCGCGGCGGTCATGGAGGGATCGAGGGCGGCGATATCGGTCATAGGCGCGGGCTTTCGAGCGTATGCGGACGTTGCTGTTTCAGCAAGTTCAGCAAGAAGGGCATTGCTGAAACAGCAATGCGAGGCCGCAACCTATGAGGCAGGGCAGAGCGCGTCAATCGCCCCCACCTGTCATCCCGGCCGGAGCGTCGCAGCCGCGTAGAGCCGGGACCCAGGGAGCAAGCTCAAGCGTCTGCGATGTAACCCCTGGGTCCCGGATCGGCGCTCGCGCGCCGTCCGGGATGACAAGCATCACGCCGTCGTCTGCGCAGGTCCGGCCGGGCGGCGGGGGCGGAACAGACGGCGCAGCAGCAGGAGCACGATCACCGCCGCGAGCCCGAGCCCGATGACGACGGTCGGATGCTTCTCCCAGATCAGCACCAGCGCGACCTGACCCTCCCAAGCCGCCCATACGTCGTCGACGATCACCTCCGGCGAGCCGGCCCCGTCGCGCAGCATCATGTCGACCGCGCGCGCCTGGTCGCGGCTGCCGAGCACCGCGTCGCGCACGCGCGGAGAGGCGAGCGTATGCATCTTGGCCGGCGCCTCCGCCACCGAGGCGAGCACGCGCGCCCGGGGCTCAGGCTCGAGGCCTTCCAGATAGCGAGCGAGCGTCTCGAGCTCTGCTTCCGAGAAGCTCCGCGCCAGCCGCTTGAGGTCCTCCGCGCCGAGGCCGAACAGCCGATCCCTCGATTGCGGCGCGAGGCTCGCGAGCCGCGTGATGGCCACGTGATCGTCGAGCGCGAGCAGCGTCGCCAGCGTCGCGCGTGTGAAGCCTTGCGGTGTCGCGCGCTTGTAGACCTCGTGCTCGAGCACTTTGGAAAGCCGATCGCCGGCGAGCGCCGTCCAGCCGAGCGCTGCGTCGATGGAGCGCGTATCGCGCGCGATCGTCATGGCCTGCTCCGGCAGGAAGCGCACCGCCTCGTTCAGGCTGCCGTCCTCGAGCCGCCGCGGCACGCCGGTCTCGCCTTCGCTGGCCCATACCAGCGCCACCACCTCGTCGAGTCTGGCGAGCTGCTCGGGCTTCACGGTGTCGAGGAAGGCGCGGAACGCCGCGTTCTTCTCCGCGAGGTCCAACGCCTTCTGATGCGCGCTGCGGAAGCTGCGCCAGATCTCGACCACCCGGTCCGCGGACTTCGCCGCGATCTCGGCGAGGTGCGCCGTGATCTGCTCGTCGAGCGTCTTGGCGAGCTCGTTCTTGACCAGCGTCTTGGTCGCCTCCGATTTCATCTCCTCCGAGATGATGGGCAGCACGCCGTTGCGAAGCTCCCAGATGTCCTTGGCCACCAGCACCAGGCCGACGCCCCCGGCCGCCACCGAGACCAGCCGCGCCAGGATGCTGCCGGCGAGCCGCTGGCCGATGCGGGCCGCGATGTTGGCGAGCTGGCGGCGCACGAGGATGATGGCGGCGCCGGCGATGCCTTGGCTCGACTGCTGGATCACCGACCCGGATGAGACGGAGGCGCGGCCTGCCGAGGCCTGCACCCCGAAGTCATGCTCGACGTCCGTCGCCACCACGCCGGCGACCGTTGCGCCATACCGGTTGCCGATGAACGCCTTGAGGCATTCGAGCGCGGGCACGGCCGCGTCCTGGCTTGCAATCTCGAGCGTGCGCCCGACCTCGTTGCCGACACCCGTCGCCAGCGCCTCGATGGCGGTTTTCATGGCGTCGGACTGGTACACGCGCTCGGCGACGGCGGTCGAGATTTCCTGCGCCTTCTCGGAATTGATCAGCGATTGCGCGAGGCCCGCCCAGCTCGTCTCGCTGCGCACCTCCTCGATGGCGATGTCGACTCGCTTGGCGAGCAGCTCGTCCATGCCTTGCTTGCGCCATTCGGCATTGACAGCGGCCTGGTAGTCGAAGGTTTTGACGCCCGCCTCGAGCGATTTGAGCGACAGCGTCTCGATCGATTTGCGAAACGCCACTTCGTCCGCGCTTTGGCACGCCTCGTAGTCGGCGCGCGTCATGGGAGGCGGGGCGGCGACGGCGGGGACGAAACCTTGCGCAGTGATCGCTACGACGAGGGAGAGATGAACAGCGGGGCGCAGGAAGGACGACAACGACAAGCTCCGAGCGCGCACCGGCGGCGTCTGCGCGCGGAATTCACTATACGCGGGGGCACCTTCGGGGCCAGTGACATTTAGGACACCTTGGTCGCCGAAGTCCTCTGGCGGTCCTGCCGCGGTGGGGCGCGGGCATCGGCTGCCCGCCGCATTGGCATCGTCGAAACCCATCCGCGCGCCGCCCATTTGGCGTTCAATTCGCAAGGTGCGGCAATCTGACCGAATTGGCGTCAAGCATCCGAACGAGCGGCGTGTTTCGCCGCGAAAGCTGGCCATTCGCGGTCTTGAAGTTTTACCATCTCGAGGCGGTGCCGGCGGATCGTCCGTAGGCGTTGTGCCCGCTGTCACACTTCTGCCGTACACAGCAGTGACCAGGTCGGGCCTCCTCGGCAGGCGGCGTTGGTGCGACGTAAGATTCCACCTCACACGCCGTGTGCAAACGAAGCCTGGATCTGCATCTATTTACCTTGCGACCGAACGCCCTATAGGCAAGCGCCTGTGTCGGGGGCAGGTAGGCCAACGGGGTACGCTCGGCGAGGCGCCGGCCGCCCTGTCCGTTCCTTCTGAGCATCCGCTCGAAACGCAACGCTTTCTTGGAGTTTACGCAACGCCGGTCAAGCAGCCGAATGCGACGGCAATGGCCTAGGGAACAGCAATTCCCCGAGGGATCGGGCACAGCATCGAAATGAAAGCAGATAGGGGAATCGCGGGAGCACGAACGGGCCTTCTCTCATTTTGACAGGCAATCCGAGCTTGGCATTTCCCCGCTAATCGGCTTTATTCCACTTTGAGCAGTAACAGCGAGTTAACTTAACTTCATGAGCAAGAAAGAAAAAATCAACGCCTATCGCGGCAGCCTGGTTATTCCCGGCGGCCGGGTCGGCGTGCTGTTGGTGCACAGCCTCGGCGGGGCCCCCGTTGAATTGCGGTTTGTAGCTCAAGGGCTTGCCCGCCAGGGCCACACCGTCTACTGCCCGCTGGTGCCCGGCCTCGGAGGCGGCACCGATGTGTCCGGCCTCTCCTCCTGGCAGGATTGGTATGTGGCGCTCGAGCAGGCGCTCGACGAGCTCAAGGCCCGCTGCGATGTCATCATCGTGGGCGGCATCTCTGCCGGCGCGATGCTGGCGCTGAGGCTGGCGCGCGAGCGCGCCAAGGATATCGATGGCATTCTGCTCTTCGCGCCGACCATCTGGCCGAACGGCTGGGCCATCCCGCTGCATTTCAATCTGTTCGCGCTGGTCTATCACAAGTTCGTCGCCCAGCTCATGCGGCTGCAGCAGCGCTACCCCTACGGCATCAAGGACGAGCGCATCCGCAACTTCGTCATCGACAGCTTCAAGAGCGAGGGCCGTCCCCTCGAGGATCTGTTCGGTCGCGGTGGCGGGCTCGT
>JBFXEP010000310.1:0-4510 GCA_050179995.1 Hyphomicrobium sp. | reverse complement strand
AGCGTTCGCACAGCGAGGGACACCCCTCCAGCATCGCGAGCGCCGCGGCCACGACCTCGTCCCAGCGGGCGCAGGCCTGCTCCAGGAGACCCGACCCACCAGGCATGGGATCGTACAGCAGGCCATCAACCGCGTCCTCGCCGACCCGGCCGGTGACCAGGACCTGCAGGTCCTCGCGTTCCATCTCGAGCACCCGTGTCATGCCAACGCGCAGCGCCTCGAGCACCGTGTAGGCTTCGCTGCGATCGGCGCAGCCCTCGAGGGTGAGTGCGTCGGCGATCACATCGGCATAGAAGCCGACCGAGGGCGGCGGCTTCCCGTAGCGCTCCTGCTCGCGCTGGGAGAAGTGCTGCAACTCTGCCGGGGACGCGAACGGCGAGCGCGACTGGCCGCTGACCAGCGACATCGGGTACCCGAGCTGCTGCCGGCCGACGAGCTGCGCCGGCCCGATGTTCACGAGCCGCATGTAGACGTTGCGGCGGAAGGCCAGCTGGCGCTCTCCCCAACGGTACATCCGGCCGGCGCTGTGCCGGCCCTGCTCGTAGCCATAGACGGCGACCGCGAGCTGAAACCGATACTGCTCCTCGTCGTTGATGTGCGAGACGTGCGCGAGATCGACGTCGCACATCTCGACCGCATGCAGGCTCAGCCCGCCGATCGCCGCGACGCCGTCGCGCGCCACTCCGACCTCGGCGACCGCCTCGTGCCCGAGGTCGAGATGAAACTCGAGCGGCTCGCTCGTCAGCAGATGGAACTGCCGCGGCACGAAGCGGCGCCCATTGGCGTAGACGAGGTTGCCGGGGATGTACTCGCGCAGCGCGACCGCCGACGGTCGCGGCAGCGGGTAGTCGCCGTCGGCACTGACGCTCGCCGGCACCAGCGCCAGCCCGCGCACGGACCCGGTATCCAGACCGTAGCCAGGCAGGAACCCCTCGGCGGCTAGCACTCCGTACGTGTAACGGTCGTCGAATCCCTCTGCCTCCACACGGCGCCTGTGCCCGACGCCCTTCAGCCGCTTCACCATCTGATCGCAGCGGCGGTACAGAGCGTCCTCGTCGCCGTCAAGCGTGCCGCGCAGCCGGCGCCGCTCGTCGAGCTTCGCCATCTGATCCATGCACCAGTCGAGCCGCCGCCGGATGGTGCGGATGACCCCCTCCAGCGCCGGCGGCATCTCGAGAATGACCTGCCGCAGCCGGTCCGGCTCGACCGCCTCGACATCGTCGGCCGGCCAGGTGTCACGGAAGATGCGCAGCGTCTCGCGCAACAGGTCGTCGGCATGCTGCCGTACCACGGCATCGAGCGGCGACACGTCGAAGGCCGTCGTTCGCACGAGCTCGTTGGCGTCGAACAGGTACTCGCGCACCCAGAGCGGCAACACGCGTTCGAGCGCCGCGCTGATCTGAGCCCGCTCGGGTTCCGTCAGCGGCGAGCCCTCGCGGGCCAGCTGGTGCAGGCGCGTGATCACCACCGCGTGGACGTGCTTGGCCAGCATCACCTCGTTCCTGAGGTTGAAGCGCGGCGGATCGACACGGCCGCCGAGCAGCTTCATCGGCTCGGCGAAGTAGGCACGATCGTGACTCGCCGGGCGTGCGTAGGTGAGGTTCACCGCCAGGCGGTGCCTCCGCCCGGCCCGGCCGACGCGCTGCCAGTAGTTGGCCGGCAGCGGCGGCACGTTGCGCAGCAGCACGGTATCCAGGCCGCCGATGTCCACGCCCATCTCCAGGGTCGGCGTGCACACCAGCGTGTTGATGGCCTCGCCGTCGCCCTTGAACAGGCGCTCGAGCTCCTCGCGGCGGGCGGTCGGCACCTGCGCCGTGTGCTCGGCGGGCAGGAGGAGCGCGAAGCGCTCGGCGAGGACCTGCAGGTCATAGTTGTCGGGGTCGTCCGTTTCGGACTCGAGGGTACCGCCGCAACCCCAGGCAAGGCAGCGCTCGTGCGGAGTCGGCCGTACCGCCGTCCGCCGGCAGCGCCGGCACCGCCGGCGACCACTGTGCGGCGCGATCAGGAGTCGATCGCCGTCGATCTGATGCGTTCCCGAGCTGTGCGGGAGGGCGTTCCCCCGCGGTCCCTGCAGGGTGACCGGGGCCAGGATCCCGGCGGTGGTGAGCGCGTCCCACAGCTCTTCGAGGAAGCGATCGACATCGGTGGCGGCCACGCCGAAATCGCGGATCGCCCGGGCGACGAGCGTTCCCCGCGGCCCGATCCAGGCGCTCACCCGCGTCGAATCGTCCGTCGCGCCGCGGCGCAGCTTCAGCCCTTTGGGCACCGCGCGCAGCAGCGGAAGGTAGCCGTTCTGGATCTCCGGCATGCCGTCGATCCAGAGATGCGAGAAGACGCGCTGCTCGCGATCGAGCAGTACCAGCAGTGACCGTCGCTGCTGGTCGAGGATGGCGCCGATTCCGTCCGCCAGGCGGCGTGGATCGAGATCGAGGCGCCGCGCCCAGTCGCGTACGAACGGCAGCTCCGCGTCGAGGCCGACATAGTCGATTCGGATGCGCCCCCACGCCTCGAGACCGAGGCGCTGCCGCGGCGCCGTGGCGAGCTCGCGCAGCACGGCGATGCGCAGGAACCGACGGCGCTCGCGAGCATGGTCGAGGCCGACCGCCTCTTTGCGGGCCACAGCCCACACCTCGGGGATCAGACCCCGCGACATCTGATCGTCGCCATCCAGCGTGCGGTCCAGATCGGCGACCAAATCGCCGATCGACACCGCTCCGCGCCCGATGCGCTCCGCCATCAGTGCACGCAGCCGGAAGCGCCGGGCGTGATCCGCCATCCACCCGGCCTGGAAGGCAGCATCCTGGCGGTTGTCGGCGAAGATCAGGAGCCGCCGGCGTTCGGCGTGCTGGATCATGTTCTGCGCCAGCACGTGAACGTCGGCCACGGTGACGGCTCGCACCGGGCGAGCGGGTTCCCGATACCCACCGCCCGCGGGTCTGCCGGTCTGTCCGCACGCCAGACAGCTCGTCAGGTATCCGCCGTGATCAGGATGGTGCTCGACGGCGAGCAGCCTGACCAGCGCCTTCTCACGGCCGCAGCCGTCGCAGCGCGGCCGATCGGCAGCGTGCATGGCGGCGCAGAAACGGCAGACCCACGCATCGTGTGCGCGCGCCGGCGGGTCTTCCTCATCGGTGACGAGGGCGTCCACGAGCACCACGCGACTGGCTCCGTCCAGCGTCGCATCGAGCGCCCTCCAGACACTACCGTCCTCGGTCGCCTCGCCGCCGCCGAGCCCCTTCGCAGTTACGACGAGCCCGTTGACGTGGTGAACGAAGTAGTGTTGGCCGCATGATCCACACGTCGTGACTGGAAAGCGGAACAGTCGCGCTTCCGCGCCGTCGTCCTCCGCTTGCTCGGCGGCGGCCTCCGCTTCGGCGGACAACCACAGCCGCGGACCCGGCGCCTCGGGCGGGAACGTGACCACCGCGCCGGCGACACCGCTGACGAACGCGTGCAGCACCGGACGCAGGAGCGGACGCCCCTCCCGTCGGGATGCGGCACCGAGCGCCAGCCAGGCGAGCAGCTCCTCTTCAGTGACTGGACGACCCACCGCCTGCGACAGCTCGCCGACCAGCGCCTCGAGGTCACGAGGCCGCTGCAGGCTCTCCGCCAGCAGGTAGCAGAGCTCGTTCGCGGCCAGCTGCTCGTAGAGGCGCTCAGGGACCGACTCGTCGGGGCCGACCGGCAGGGATTCACCCGCCAACCGCTCGTAGGCGCCGGCGAGCCGGGACGCGGAGCCGCCGTCGCCGTCCACGGCCGACAGGATCGCCTGCAGATGGTCCGCGACGTTCCCCTGCGGCGGCGTTGGCAGGCGACGCTGCGCAGCCCAGTCGTCGCGCTGATACTCCTCGCCGACCAGGGCGACCAAGTCGGCGGGCACGCCGAAGAACCGCGCAGCGAAGTCGAGCCCCGCCTCGACGCCGCGGTCGGCATCGACGAGCGTCGCCGAGGTGCCGATGCAGACCGTGTCGGCAGCGCTACGCCCGCAGAAGGTGCGCAAGCGGCGGATCAGACAGGCCGTCTCGGCGCCGGCAGCGCCGGCGTGGGTATGCGCCTCGTCGAACACCAGGTACTCGAGCCTGGCGCCGTCGAACATCTCGATGTCAGCGCCGCGAGTCAGCAGCAGCTCGAGCTGCTTGACGTTGGTCAGCAGGATGCGCGGCGGCTGCTTCTGCATCTCCTCGCGCGAACAGCGCTCCTCGCTGGGATACACCGCCGTGGTTCGGCCCTCGGCGCGAGCGCGTGCGAGCGTGGCGACGTAGTCGGCCTGCGAGGCTCCGGGACGCAGGCGCTCGCCGGTCACGTCGGCGGCGCGACGGGGAGTCTTGCCGACGTACATGCCGAACGGGATGCCGGTACCGGCGAGCAGTTCGCGCATACGGCCGAGCTGGTCCTCCGCGAGTGCGTTCATCGGATAGACGAACACCGCCACGATACCCGCGGCGGCACCCTCATCGCGCAGCTGCAGACAGCGACTGATCGTCGGGTAGAGAAAGCACTCCGTCTTGCC
>JBFXEP010000309.1:0-4515 GCA_050179995.1 Hyphomicrobium sp. | reverse complement strand
CCGCGTCCTCCTGCCCCTCCGACATCGATGCCTCCAACGGCTGGCGCCTCACCGAGATCCAGGTGCGCGTCTATCCGAAGGACGCTCCCTTCAAACGCGCGATCGGATATCGCATGTCACCCGATGCCCCCCTGCAGCTCACCCGCGAAACCGGCTTCCACCCGCGCACATCCGCGCTCACCCGCGCCTTCGGCGAGTACCGCGGCTACTGGGTGCCGCATCACTTCGCCAAGGCGGGCGCCATCGACGAGTACTGGTCCTGCCGCGAGGCGGCCGTGATCATGGACCTGTCGCCGCTGCGCAAGATGGAGGTGCTGGGCCCCGACTCCGAGCAGTTCCTGCAAGGCATCGTGCCGCGCGACGTGCGCAAGCTTGCCGTCGGCCAGATCTTCTATACCGCCCTATGCTACGAGCACGGCGGCATGATCGACGACGGCACGCTGTTCCGCCTCGGCGAGAACAACTTCCGCTGGATCGGCGGCGACGACACGAGCCTGCTGTGGCTCAAGGAGCAGGCCGGGAAGTCCGCCCTCAACGTGCATCTGAAGACTGCGACCTCCGAGATCCACAATATTGCGGTGCAAGGCCCCAAGTCGCGTGACATCCTGCGCCAGATCGTGGGCACTCCGCCCGGCCGCCCGTCCATGGACGAGCTCGGGCTGTTCCGCTTCACCATCGGCCGCATCGGCGGCGTCACGGGCATCCCCGTGCTCGTCTCGCGCACGGGCTACACGGGCGAGCTCGGCTACGAGGTCTTCTGCCATCCGAAGGACGCCTCCGCCGTGTGGGACGCGGTCATGGCGGCGGGCGAGCCGCACGGCATCGCGCCCTTCGGGTTCGAGGCGCTGGATCTGGTCCGCATCGAGGCCGGGCTCGTCTTCGGCGGCCACGATTTCGACAGCACCACCGACCCCTTCGAGGCCGGCATTGGCTTCACCGTGCCGCAGAAGAAGGAGGAGGACTACATCGGCAAGGCGGCGCTCGAGAACCGCCGTGCCCACCCGCTGCGCAAGCTCGTCGGCCTCGAGATCACCGGCAACGAGAAGCCGTCGCACGGCGATCCGGTCTTCGCCGGCCGCGCTGAGGTCGGCATCGTGACCAGCGCCATGCGCTCACCCCTCCTGAAGAAGACCATCGCCCTCGCACGTGTCGACGTCACCCACGCAGCGCCCGAGGGCAAGCTCGAGATCGGCCGCCTCGACGGCAAGCAGAAGCGGCTCAAGGCCCGCGTCGTGCCGTTCCCCTTCTACGATCCCGAGAAGAAGCGCGTGCGCATGTAGGGGCGCTCGCTGCGGAGTGTGAAGATCCCTCACCTGTCGACCTCACGGCCGGCATCCTCTCCCGTCCCGGGAGAGGAAAGTAAGCTCTTCCTTCTCCCGGGACGGGAGAAGGTGCCCCGAAAGGGGCGGATGAGGGACTTCTCCAAGCGCCTAAGGCTCGACCATGATCGCTTCGGACGCTAGTCGCTCCGATCGCCGCGCCATCTACCAGGCGCGGCGTGAACCGGCAGCGCGAGAAACACCCGAAGCGTGAATCATCGGTCGAGCACCGCATCGAGCTCCGCCATCGCCTCCGCGGATCGGCCCGCAAGCTCGAGCTTTATGAAGGTGTCGATTGCGCGCTCATGCGCCGAGAGGAAGCTGAGGGCCGGCTCGTCGCCGGCGCGCGCGCGCTCGGCGAGCCGGTCGTAGAGATCGACGTAGTCGGGAATCCAGGTCGCCCATTCGGCAAGGATGTCGTAGTAGCCCATGCCGTCGTAGACCTTGGCGCGCTCCTCGGCTTCGGCCCGGTTCGCTGGGTCGAGCGTCAGCCCGTAGCGCTGCACGAGCGCATCCATCTCGCGCCCCGTGCGCACCTCGAGCGCGGCCAGGCGCTCGAGCTTGTGGCGATGCTCGGGCGCGGCCTGCGCGGCGAGCCTGAGGAACAGCACCTCGCCCTGCACCTCGCCATCGGCTGCTTCCTGGATGCCGGTGATGTAGTCGTCCTGGTCGGAGGTGGGGGTCGTCGTCATAGGCTGGCAATCCTCTACGCAGTGGCCTTCTGTGCCTTTTTCGCGGGCGGCAGGTCGGTGCAGACGCCCTCGAACACCTCGGCCGCCATGCCGACCGACTCCGACAGCGTCGGATGCGGATGGATGGTCTTGCCGACGTCCGTCGCATCGGCCCCCATCTCGATGGCGAGCGCGATCTCGCTGATCAGGTCGCCGGCGTGCGTGCCGACGATCCCGCCGCCGATGATGCGATGCGTGTCCGGATCGATCAAGAGCTTGGTGAAGCCCTCGTCGCGGCCGTTGGCGATGGCCCGGCCCGATGCCGCCCAGGGGAACACCGCCTTGCCGAACGGCGTGCCGGCGGCGCGGAGCTCGTCCTCGGTCTTGCCGGCCCAGGCGATCTCCGGGTCCGTGTAGGCGACGGACGGGATCTGGCGCGCATCGAACGCGCGCTTCTCCCCGGCCGCCACCTCCGCCGCGACATGCCCCTCGTGCACCGCCTTGTGCGCCAGCATGGGCTGGCCAGCGATGTCGCCGATGGCGAAGATGTGGGCAACGTTGGTGCGCAGTTGCCGGTCGACGCTGATGAACCCGCGCTCGGTCACGGTGACACCGGCCTTGTCGGCGCCGATGCGCCGGCCGTTCGGCACCCGCCCGACGGCGACCAGCACCAGATCGTACACCTGCGGCTTGTCCGGCGCCGCCGCACCCTCGAAGCGCACGTGAATGCCGTCCTTCTTGGCTTCCGCGCCGGCCGCCTTGGTCTTCAGCATGATGCGGTCGAAGCGGGGCGCGTTGCGCTTCTCCCACACGCGCACCAGATCGCGGTCCGCGCCGGGCATGAGCCCGTCCAGCACCTCGACCACGTCGAGGCGCGCGCCGAGCGTCGAGTAGACGCTCGCCATCTCGAGTCCGATGATGCCTCCGCCGATCACTAGCATGCGCTTCGGGATCAGCGGCAGCTCGAGCGCACCCGTGGAATCGACGATGCGCGGATCGTCGGGCAGGAACGGCAGCCGCACCGCCTCGGACCCGGCGGCGATGATGGCACTTTTGAAAGCCACCACCGACGTGCCGCCACCCGCCAGTGCGACCTCGAGCGCATGGGGATCGATGAACGCGCCCGTGCCCCGGACCACGGTCACGCCGCGCGCCTTGGCCATTCCTGCAAGGCCGGTTGTGAGCTTGCCGACCACCTTGCTCTTGTGCGCGCGCAGCGCCGCGAGGTCGATCTTGGGCTTGCCGAACTGGATGCCGTGGGCCGCGAGCGAGGCCGCCTCGTCGATGACGGCCGCCGTATGCAGCAGCGCCTTGGACGGAATGCAGCCGACATTGAGGCATACGCCGCCGAGCGTGGCGTCGCGCTCGATCAGCACCGTCTTGAGCCCGAGGTCGGCCGCGCGGAAGGCGGCCGAGTAGCCGCCCGGCCCTGCGCCCAGCACCAGCACGTCTGAGGTCACATCCGCAGCGCGCCCCGAGGGCATCGGAGGAGCGGACGGTTGAGCCGGCGCGGACGGTGCGCGCGCCGCCTCGGCGCCCTTGGCCGGCGCCGCAGCGGCCGCTTCGAGCCGCGCGATCGGCGTCCCCTCGCTCACTTTGTCGCCGGTCTTGACCAGCACCTCGACCACGCGGCCGGCCTGCGGCGCGGGCACCTCCATCGTCGCCTTGTCGCTTTCGAGCGTGATGAGCGGGTCTTCGGGGCGCACCTCGCTCCCGGCGGCGATATGCACTTCGACCACCGGCACGTCCTTGTAGTCGCCGATGTCGGGCACGCGCACGTCGACGGTCACCATGGGGCTCTCCTTCTTCGCTTCAGAGCACGAGCTGGCGCACGTCCTCGAGAATCTGCGCCAGCCGGCGGGTGAAGCGCGCCGCCAGCGCGCCGTCGATCACGCGATGATCGTAGGAGAGGCAGAGCGGCACCATCAGGCGCGGCTGGAAGGCCGCTCCGTCCCACTTGGGCTTCATCTCGGCTTTCACCACGCCGAGGATGGCCACCTCCGGCGCGTTGACGATCGGCGTGAAGCTCGTGCCGCCGATGCCGCCGAGGCTCGAGATCGAGAACGTGCCGCCCTGGATGTCGGCTGGCGCGATCTTCCCGTCGCGCATCTTCTGTGAGACGACACCCAGCTCCTGGCAGAGCTCGACGATGCCCTTGCGGTCCACGTCGCGGATCACCGGCACCACGAGCCCGTCCGGCGTGTCGACCGCGACGCCGATATTGTAGTAGCGCTTGAGGATCAGGTGCTCCTTGTCGGGGGCGAGCGAGGCGTTGAAGGTCGGGTGCTCCTTGAGCGCCACCACCGCGGCCTTCATCAGGAAGGCGAGCAAGGTCACGCGATAGCCCTTGTCCTTGGCCGCCGCATCGAGGGTCTTGCGGTAGCTTTCGAGGTCCGTGATGTCCGCCTCGTCCCGGTGCGTGACGTGCGGGATGTTGAGCCACGCGCGGTGCAGGTGCGGGCCCGAGAGGCGTTTGAGGCGGGACTTGGCCTGCGTTTCGATCGGCCCGAACTTGGCGAAGTCTT
>JBFXEP010000308.1:0-4524 GCA_050179995.1 Hyphomicrobium sp. | reverse complement strand
CGGTGATGGCGCCGGCGATCTTCTTGCGCCACGGCGCCGAGTTCAGGAGCTTCTCATCCTCGGCGTTGCTGAGGTAGCCGAGCTCGATCAGCACGGAGGGGGCGTGCGTCTGCTTCAGGACCTTGAAGGCGGCGGCGCGCTGCGACTCGCGCGCCATAGGGGTTACCCGCTTCAGCTTGCGCACGAGGGCGTTCGAGAGATCGGCGGAGAAATTGGCCGTCTCGCGCTTCATGAGGTCGAAGAGGATGTCCTTCACCTCGTCGACTCCGGCGCCATCGACGACGTTCAGGCCGGCGATGAGATCGGAGGCATTCTCCTTCTCCGCCATGCGCCGCGCCTCCTCGTCGGAGGCGCGCTCCGAGAGGGTGTAGACGGTCGCGCCGCGCACGGTGGCGGCTCCCCTGTCGAGGGAGAGCGAGTCGGCGTGGAGCGAGACGAAGAGGTCCACGCCCTTCTTGGCGGATAGATTAAGTCTTTGGTCCAGCGACACGAATATGTCCGCCGTACGGGTCATCTGGACGTCGTAGCGTCCGCTCGCGGCAAGCTGGCGCTTCAGCTCCTTGGCGACCGCCAGCACGACGTCCTTCTCGAGCATGTTGGTCGAGCTCACGGCACCGCCGTCGATGCCGCCATGGCCGGGATCGATCATGATCACCGCCTTGCCGCCGGGCTGCGGCTTGTCCGGGGGCAGCTCGGGTGCCGCGAGCGGCTTGGCCGTCTCCGCCTCCGCCTTGCCGGCGCCGGTGCCCAGGCCGAAGCTCGCGGGGTCGGTGGTCACGAGGTCGAAGGAGAAGACCACGCCGCCGCCCTCGGCTGCCGTCATGGCGGCGCGCTCGATGCGAACGGGGCCCTTGGTGTCGAGCACCACGCGGGCCTTGTCCTCGGCGAAGAGGCCGTAGCGGAACGTCTCGACCAGGCCGCCACCGTCCTGCCCGGTCCCGTCGGGCAGGCGGAACTCGACGTGCGGCAGGTCGACGACGACGCGGTAGGGGTTGGCGAGCGTATAGATCTCGGCGGTCACGCCGGCGGTGAGATCGAGCTCGAAGGTGGTACGCATCTGGTCGCCGGCGAGGCTGGCGCGGGTCGCGGACGCGGCTCCCGCCGCAGCGGCTCCGCTCGCGGCCCAGACATGCATCAGCATCGCAAGGACGGGCAAGACCATCCGCGCGACAACAGATTTGGCCCTGGACCCCATCCCCGGCAGCACGCGGTCCCTATAGCGTTCGTGAGAAAATTATCACGTAGGCTCTACAAGTTAGCTCACATTCGGCAAGTTTGCGCAAGGGGCGGCACCGTGCCCACTAAACACGCTTGCCTCTGAGGCAACGAACCCGTACAAAATTGAACTGCATCGTGTTAGGTACGTCCACTTCACGCGAGAGTTAAGTTGGCTGTCGGATGCTCGGTCTGGTTGAGACTGGTTTTCATTCGGCCCATTTGCCAAGCCCCGCCAGTGGACGATGCGCACGGCCCGATGGTCGCTCGGCGTCTTTCGATGCTCGGCAGCGTCGTCCCCGATCCCTAGCAAAGGTCTTGGGGCAGATGATGTCCGAAGCATGCGTTGCCGGCATCATGGGCGCGAGAGCGGTCCCGCCGCGATGCAGCTTGCCTTGGGATGCCGTGAAAGGGGTGTCGAGGCAGGCAGGACAGCGTTCCTGCTGAGCGCGGGCTCGTGCCCGATGCCGGCCGACATTGTCTTTTGTAATGCAGATCCGGCCCAGCTCGGATGCTCACGCTGCCCCAGAGCCGCGAACGCGCCCGAGACGCCAGCCCCCGACGGCCCTAACGCATGCTGCCCAGCGTGCCCCACGGGTCTCTTCAGAACCTACTTCGAGATTCATGCAGATCGACCGCGCATCCCATCATCAAGCCCAGGCCCCGGATCGTCCGGTTGGCGCGGGGATGCGCGCCCATACCTTCACTTCAACCCTTCCCCATTCACACACAGCAAAGGCGCGCGCCACTGCTCGGCCGCTTGTCGCCTCCGGCCTCCGGGCCGGTACCGGTGGATCGGCCCGCCGGCGCGCAAAGGACAAGAACACATGGCAACCAACAAAATGCTTATCGATGCCACCCACCCCGAAGAGACCCGGGTGGTGGTTCTGCGTAACGGCCGGGTAGAGGAGTTCGACTACGAAAGCGCCGCCCGCAAACTGCTTCGCGGGAACATCTATCTGGCCAAGGTCACGCGCGTCGAGCCGTCGCTGCAGGCCGCTTTCGTCGACTACGGCGGGAACCGTCACGGCTTCCTCGCCTTCAACGAAATCCATCCCGACTACTATCAGATCCCGATGGCCGACCGTCAGGCGCTCCTCGAGGAGGAGGCTCTCGCCGAGGCGGAGGAGGAGGCGGCAGCCGACGCACGCGCCGAGCGTCTCGCACGGCGGCGGCGTGGCCAGGAGGCTAGAGGCAGCGCGTCGAGCACGTCCGGCGACGCCGAGGCGGCGCATGGCGACGACGACCAGGACCCGGAAGGCGACGAGACGGGCGAGGACGGCGGCGCGGAGGACATCCACGCCGAGGATGGTGACGACGATCACGACGACCACGCGGAAGAAGACCACGCGGACGACGATGATCACTCGGATGCTCCGCAGGTGATCGCGGAAGCGACGGTTCGCGAAAGCGTGCTGGTCGAAGAGGTCCGCGAGGAGCACCGCCCGGGCGACGACGAGGCGGCGGCGGAGCCCGCAGCCGAGGTAGGCGCCGACGACGACGGCGAGGCTCCGGCCTCGGAAGGCGCGCCCGAGGCTCAGGGCGAGGCCGGTGGCGTGCAGGTGGTCGCGGGTCCCGCGGCGGAGGCCGAGCCGGTCGAGAGCGTGGGCTCCGAGGATGCGCTCGAGGAGCTGCCCTCGCGTCCGCGCCGCAGGCCGCGCAGCTACAAGATCCAGGAGGTCATCAAGCGCCGCCAGGTGATCCTGGTGCAGGTCGTCAAGGAGGAGCGCGGCAACAAGGGTGCGGCGCTCACCACGTATCTTTCGCTCGCCGGCCGCTACACGGTGCTGATGCCCAACACGGCGCGCGGCGGCGGCATCAGTCGCAAGATCACGCAGCCGCAGGACCGGAAGCGCCTCAAGGCCATCGCCGCCGAACTCGAGGTGCCGGAGGGCATGGGGCTCATCATCCGCACGGCGGGCGCGTCGCGCACCAAGCAGGAGATCAAGCGCGACTTCGAATACCTCTTGCGCCTGTGGGAGAGCGTGCGCGACCTCACGCTCGAGAGCACGGCGCCGAGCCTTGTCTACGAGGAAGGCAACCTGATCAAGCGCTCGATCCGCGATCTCTACAACAAGGACGTGGAGGAGATCGTCGTCGCGGGCGAGCACGCGCACAAGGACGCCAAGGACTTCATGCGCATGCTCATGCCGAGCCATGCCAAGAACGTCATCGCGCACGCGGATCCGGAGCCGCTGTTCACGAAATACGGCATCGAGCGGCAGCTCAACGCCATGTTCAATCCCTACGTGACGCTGAAGTCCGGCGGCTACCTGGTCATCAACCAGACCGAGGCGCTGGTCGCCATCGACGTCAACTCGGGCAAGTCGACGCGCGAGTTCTCGATCGAGGAGACGGCGCTCAACACCAACCTCGAGGCGGCGGACGAGATCGCGCGCCAGCTCAAGCTGCGCGACCTCGCGGGCCTCATCGTCATCGACTTCATCGACATGGAGGAGAAGCGCAACAACCGCGCCGTGGAGCGGCGGCTCAAGGACGCGCTGCGCTTCGACCGCGCGCGCATCCAGCTCGGCCGCATCAGCCACTTCGGCCTCATGGAGATGAGCCGACAGCGGCTGCGCTCGGGCGTGCTCGAGGGGTCGACGTCGCAGTGTCCGCATTGCCAGGGCACCGGTATCATCCGCTCGACGGAGAGCGTGGCGCTTGCCGTGCTGCGTGCCATCGAGGATGCGCTGATGGCCGGCGCCCGCACCTCGCTGGTGGCCACGACGACATCGGTGGTGGCGCTCTACATCCTCAACAACAAGCGCCACTTCATCAACGAGATGGAGGTGCGCAACGGCGTCTTCGTCACGGTGCAGGCTTCCGACAAGCTGCAGGGCGCCAACTTCGTGATCGAGAAAGGCCATGCCGCGCCGGTGGCTCAGCGGCGGCCGGACCGGGCCGCGGTCAACATGGACTGGGGCTTCACCGAAGGCGCGGAAGGCGAGGCCGAGGATGACAGCGACGGCGCGGACGAGAGCACCAGCGTCGAAGCCCGCGGAGAAGGGCGTGGCGAAGGCCGTGGAGATGGCCGCGGCCGTGACGAAGCGCGCGGGGAAGGTCGCGAGGGACGCGACGGTCGTCGCAGGCGCCGCCGGCGCGGCAGGCGGGGCGACGAGGAGCGCGGCGAGACGCGCGGCGCTGGGCGCCACGGCGAGCGTCACAGTGAGGAACGGCACAGTGACGAACGTCCGGGCGAGGGCGGTCAGCCCTACGACGACGATTTCGCCGAGGATCATGACGAGCCGCCGGTTGCGGCCGGCGCCAGCCAAGGCGACGACGATGCAGCGCCGGAAGGCGAGCGCA
>JBFXEP010000307.1:0-4526 GCA_050179995.1 Hyphomicrobium sp. | reverse complement strand
GCCCGCGTCGCGCGCGCCCGCCAGACGGCCATGTACCTCGCCACGTCTCGTGCGGGCTGAGCTTGACCGACGTGGGGCAGGTGTTCTCCCGCGACCGCACCACGGTTGCCCACGCCTGCGCCGTCATCGAGGACCGCCGCGACGACCCGGCCTTCGACCGCGCCCTCGAGCTGATGGAATGGATCGTCCCGACGCTCATCGGACGCGATCTCCTGCACACCGGCAGCGAGGCCTGACATTCGGAGCCAACGATGAAACGTCCACTGCGATGCGGATCGCCGCAAACCCATCTGCGCGCCCGAAAGGAGAAAGCCGACCGCGCACCACGCGCCGAGCCGCGGCGCAATCCCGCCGAGAGCCCCGTCGCCTGGCTCTACAGCCGCCGCGACAGCAACGGAAACCCGCTCATCAGCGAGGTGCAGTTCAACGCCGGCGAGAAGCTCCGCACCGATTTCTTCCTGGCGCAGATGTCGCCGCGCATCACGCAGAGCTGGAGCCCGTCGGCCACGACGAGCGGACGGCGCTCGGCCCCGGGCACCGGCGTGGAGCTTGCGGACAGCGTCGTCGCCGCGACAGAGCGCGTACGCCGCGCGCTTGCCGCGGTCGGCCCCGAGCTCGCGGGCGTGCTGATCGATGTCTGCTGTCACCTGCGCGGCTTGGAGGAAGCCGAGCGGCGCGCGGGCTGGCCGCAGCGGTCGGGCAAGATCGTGCTCTCCGTCGCGCTCTCCGCGCTCTCCCGGCACTATGGATTTGAGCGGGCCGCGTCCGCTGCGCCCGGAGCGGCGCGCATCCGCCACTGGGGCGCGGACAACTTCCGCCCCGCGCTCGACGGCGCCCCGGAGGAGCACGGCGCATAGCTCAGGCCAGCGCCGCCGCGGCGTCGGCGCGGATACGCTGCACCATCGACGCCAGCCCGTTCGAGCGCTGCGGCGTCAGGTGCTCCTTGAGGCCGAGCGACGCGAACACGGTCTCGGGCTCGACGGCCAGGATCTCGCGCGGCGACCTGTCCTGGTAGAGCGCGAACAGGATGGCAATGAGCCCGCGCACGATATGCGCGTCGCTGTCGCCCTGGAAATGCAGGTGCGGCTCTGTGCTACCCGCGGCGGGTTCGAGCGCGCTTGCGAGCCACACCTGGCTCGCGCACCCGCGCACCTTCGTCGCTTCGGTGCGGAGCGCGTCCGGCAGCGGCGGCAGCGTGCGCCCGAGCTCGATAATGTAGCGGTAGCGGTCCTCCCAGTCGTCCAGGAGCTCGAAGTCCGACTTGAGGCTGGCAATGGTCATCGGCTGAAGCAATCCAAAATTGATCGCGCTCTAGCCGAGGACATAGGCGCGGCCGGGCGGGCCGCGCAAGACTTTGACGCTGGAAATGTGGAGAAACTAGATATCGCCGCGCTTGGCCGCGCCGCGCCAGCCCGGCTTCAGATCGTCCGGATTGAGCGTGCCGCGCTCGCTCGCGAGCTGGGGCGAGAGCGGATCGGTGGCGAGGCGCTCGGAGGAGGCGTGGACCGCCACGTCATAGGCGAGCTTGCCGGCGAACTGGGCCTTGGCCACGAACGTGGTCCAAAGCTCGCCCGCCATCTCGCACTGCTGCCCGTTGCGGTCGCAATAGGTGATGGTCCAGTGCGCAGCGGTGGCCGCGCGCTCGTAGAGCGCTTCCTGCTGCGTCTCGTCCGACGGCATGATCGCGACGCCGAGCGAGAGGACGACGGCAATCCGGAACAAGGACATTGGGTAAAACTCCGGTCGTGGTGACAAAGCCCTGAGGAGGACCACTGCTAGCCGGGAAGCTAGCGCAGAGACTTTGATTAAGACCGGCCGGAGGAACGGCAATTTTAGACGTTATTTAGGAGACTTAAGCGAAAGTTTGAGGCGAATTTTATCGGTTCCCGCGCGCCCCTTCGGGTTAACGCGATCTTAACAGGCGCCCCGCGATACTCCGGCCACGACCGGATGGATGAGGAGCCAGGCGCCCGCGATGACGCCGCATGCACTAAGGTTCGCGTTCCTGGCGTTCGCTCTGCTCACCGGCGCGATGACCGCCAACATCTTCGTGTTTCAGCCGCCGTCCCGCCAGTTGGCCGCCGCGACGCAGGCAACAAGCACGCAGCCCGGCCCGGATTGGATATCGAAGCCGGCCGCCACCTCGCCCGCGCATGAGGCGGGACCGGGCACTTCGGTGCCTCCCATCGAGACCGGCACCGTAAAGCCGCTGCCCGCCACCGCCGATCGCCCCGACCTCGTGCGCGCCATCCAGCGCGAGCTCAAGTCCAAGGGCTACGAGGTGGGCGCCATCGACGGCGTGCCGGGTCTCGTCACCCGCGGCGCCATCATGGCCTACGAGACCGATACCGATATGCCACTCACGGCCAAGCCCAGCGAGAGCCTGCTTCAGGCCCTGGTGCTGGGCTCGGCGGACGTCGGGGCGGGAGACCCGCGCGACCGCCCTGCCCCGAGCGCCGAAGCCGAGATCGTGATCCGCGCCGTGCAGCGCGCCTTCCGTCAGCTCGGCTACATGACCACCCTGCCGGACGGCCGCTTGAACGAGGCCACGAGACGTGCGATCCGGAAGTTCGAGCTGGACCGAAAGCTCAAGGAAACGGGTCGCATCTCCGGCGAGCTACTCGCCAAGCTCGGGAGCCTCGCCGGCGACGCGCTGCAGGCAAGCCGCATCTAGGCTCGGGCCGCGCGACCTGCCGTCCCTCTCCATCGAAGGCCTGCGCATGCGGCTCAAATCCGAAATCTGGGTCAAGGCCTACGTGCGCCGCTCGGCAAGCGCGGGGCGCCAGGCCTATGTCGTGCGTCACGGCGACGACGATGCCGGCGCCATCTACATCCGCATCAACCGCCTCGACGGCACCTCGCTTCTCTATGGTCCCGCGCCGGCGAGCCTCTCCGGCCTCGAGACCGATCGGCGCTGGGTCGCACACTTCAAGGGCGAGGCGCGCGCCGATGCGGAGGTCGACGGCATGCTCGAGCGCGAAGCGAGGACCGACCCCGATCTCTGGATCGTCGAGGTCGAGGCGCGCGACGGCGCGCACGGGCTCGAAGGCTGGCTGACCGATCTCTGAGGCATCAAAGCCACAGCATGTGTCCATGCTGTATCACGGCGCCGAATCCGTTAATGATTTGTTTACCAAAGCAGCAGCGAGATTGAGAGGTTCGCTGCGTGGCGGGCGCCCGAAGGGGGAACCGGGCTCGGCTTTTGAGAACCTGAAATCGGGTCTCGATTGCCGCGAAGAGAGAGGATGCACGGCACGGGGGAATGAGGGATGGCCAGCATTCTGGAGTTCAGGAGGCCGGCGTTGGATTGCCGGCAGAGTACGCCTAGGAGTGGATCGGCCTCGGCCGATATCGTTCTGTTTCCAGGAGTCCGCTACGAGCGCTGGACCGATCCGCCGGCTGAGCCGGCACCGGCCCGCCGTCGCGCCCGTCGCCGCGATCATCTCGAGCTCGAAGACTGAGCGTTTGTCGCTGAGCGCTATCAGGCCCGCGTCTTGCGGTAGCTGCAGCTCGCCCGCTTGAGCTCGGCCATGCCGCGCGCGCGATAGGCTTCCCCGCGATCCGGCGCGCGGATCAGGGCGATCCCCTTGTTGGCCGGGATGGTGAGGGTCGCCTCCCCGGTGACGGCCACGCCGGGCCCCACCTCGGACCCGCCGCGCCACGCATCGTCTCCCGGAACGAGCAGGATCGATACCTCCGGCCGCCGTTCGGGCGAGGCCACGGAGGTGAAGAAGTTGTCGCCGGAGGGCGAGAAGAGCGCCAGCACCCAGCCGGGCTCGGGCAGCACCGCCGACAGATTGACGGCGCCGTTGCGCGTGTCGAAGCGGCAGATCGCGTAGCGCGCGTCCGGCGCCAGGAAGGGGATCGGCTGCGCGTCCGGAGCGACGGGAGGCAGGATCTGCATGGTGTTGGTGGGGAGCCCGGCGGCGAGGCGCCCATAGCCCGATCGTGGCATGAGATGCGGCGTCGCGAGCGTTGCCAGGATGTGCAGGATCGCCGCCGCGAACAGCGCCGCCGCCGCGAGCGGAATGTTGATCGAGGTGACGCGGGCCCAGAGTTTTCTCAGCATGCCGCTAGCACCCCCTGCGCGTGATCGTGGGCACCATGCGCTCGAGCTCGCCTTCCTGCGCCACCGCCCGCGTGCCGAGATCGAGCGCCGTGAAGGCGAGCGCCAGCCGCCCCGCGCCGCCGACGGGCAGCCAGTTGCCGGGATGCGCATCGCGCGACAGCGTCACCACGTAGCCGCCGTCGGGATTGATCGCCGTCGTGTCGCTGGTGAACGTGGAGCGGCCGAGCACATTGGGGATCAGCCGTCCGTCCGCATCGAACACGGTGAGGCTCCACCAGAAGTTCGGGATCTCCTGCCCTGCGATCACGTAGTCGCAGGACGAATGCAGCGTGCGCCCGTCGCTGTCCTGGCGCGCGATGAAGGACTGCGAGTTCTCGGTGCTGAGCGGCAGGATGCCGAGGCGGGCTTCATGCGCGCGCGTGTAGGGATCGGCGTCCGTGCGCCCGGCCGCGACCCA
>JBFXEP010000306.1:0-4528 GCA_050179995.1 Hyphomicrobium sp. | reverse complement strand
GGGCTTCATTTTCACCACCTCGCTGGCGCCCGCCATCGCGGCCGGAGCGCTGGCCTCGATCCGTCACCTCAAGGTGAGCGCGCTCGAGCGGGCGCGGCACCAGGAGCGGGTCAAGGCTCTGAAGGCGGCGCTCAAGGAGAAGCGGCTGCCTGTGATGGACAACCCGAGCCACATCGTGCCGGTGATGGTCGGCTGCCCCGTGCACTGCAAGGCGGTGACGGACACCCTGCTCCGCCACTACGGCATCTATGTGCAGCCGATCAACTATCCGACCGTGCCGAAGGGGACCGAGCGCATGCGTCTCACGCCGTCGCCGGTGCATTCGGACGCGCAGATGGCGGCCCTCGTGCATGCGCTCGGCGAGCTGTGGGCGGCGTGCGCGGTTGCGAACGGAGCGCACATCAGATTGGCGGCGGAGTAGGGCGCTCTGCGCCAACGCCTCGTCGCGTCAGCCCCAGAGCGCGATCAGCTTTGATTGAATCTAGAGCGCCGGATGAGGCCGGCCCTTGTGAGGTGCGTGGAGCTTCAGCCGGCCCGTCGCCTGCCCGATGCGGTAGGTGATGGCCATCGCCAGCGGCCAGGCCACGGCGTTGACGACGAGGGCTGCCACCTCGAGGCGCGAAGGGCCGGGGTCCTGGATCAGCGCGTACCAGAGTGCCGCACCGTTCAAGGCGAAGATCGCCAAAGTGGAAGCAAGAAAGAGAAAGCGCGTCATCAACATGTGCGGTCGACGTCCCGGTTGGCTCGCGGTGGATCGGTCGGTGGCATCGACGGATAGCGCGGGGGCGCGGCAGCATCGTTGATCTCCCTCAAATCGGGCGGAAAGACCAAGCCTGTCAGGCCGACGGAACGGGTTGCGCCCTGTCGGTGGCGACTTGCGCTCCGGCCAGCCGCTTGCCGAAAAGAAGGATAGCGGCGAGCGGCACGACGAGCCCAATGGCCATGACGACGGTGAGGAGCATGGGCAGATTCTCGTAGGCTCCGCGATCCACGACGAAAGCCTGGTTCAGGTACTTCGTCTGCAGGGCCGCGGCGACGAGGGCGAGATTCATGAGCGAGCCCATCAGCGCGAACCACGTGGCGCGGCGCTTCTCGGGCGCGTAGATGGCGCAGAGGGTGAGCAGCGGGATCATGCTGAGCTGCAGGAAGGGCGAGGCGGCGGCGGTATCGATGATGGCGACGGTGCGGGCGCCGAAGCCGAAGGTCGCCTCGGTCCATTGGCTGATGCCGAGGGTCAAGGCGAGGCTCGGCAGCGAGAGCACGGTGGCGACCAGGGTCAGCCAGAACAGCACGACGGGAATGGGCCGCCCGGTGATGGCGCCGGAGAAGAGCCACGTGCCGATGAGCGCCAAGAGCGCGCCGATCTGATTGAGCGTGCCCTGGAAGGCTTCGTCGAAGCCCAGCACATCGATCGTGAACCACGTGTAGCCCTGTCCGACGATCGGCGTGGCGCGGAACGCGAAAATGATGATGGCGGCGTAGAAAATGGTCTCCTGGGTGCGCCGGTCGAGGTCGCCCACGACGTGCCAGAGCATGGCGGAGACCACGGCCATGGAGAACACGAAGACGATCTCCTGGCCGTAGGAGACACCGGTGGCGGCCAGGGCCAGGACCACGGTGCCGAAGGCAAGGCCACCCCCCAGGATGCGCCAGTCGATGGGACGCGAGCCGGTAGGCTCGATGTCGACGAGGAGCGCTCCGGACATGGAGATGAGCGGGATCAAGAGCCCGCACAGAAAAACGGTCTCGTAGGAGAAGACGCTCGCGAGCCAGCCGCCGAGGCCCGAAACCACCACCAGGCCGAAGGCCAGCGCAAGCCGGCCGAGCACCTGCACCATGCCAAGCTCGCGGTTGATGTCTGAAGGATTGCGCGGCGAGCCGTCGGGGTTCTCGCGCTCCACGACCTCGGTGCTCATGGCGTCCGCCGCCACGTCCTGCAGAACGATGCCGACCACGCTCAGGAACGAGCCGATGCGATAGAGGTCCGCGGGCGGGGCGAAGGCGAGCCAGCCGCCTGCCGCTCCGGCGAGCGTCAAAAGGCCAGCGGCGACGAGCAGGCCGCCGATCAGGACATAGGCGCGGCGCTGGGAGCCCAGGATGGGAACGGCGTCGACGAGCTCGCCGAAGACCATCTTGATGGTCCACGGAAGGGTGAGCCAGACGCTCAAGGCTGCGAGCTCGGACGGCGTAAGGGTCAGCGCCGACTTGATCCAGAAGCTCTCGGCGATGGTGATGATGCCGAGCGCGCCATAGGCGAAATAGACCATGAGCAGAGGCAGGTAGCGCCAGCGAAAGGCGCGGACCGGCGTCAGCAGCGCCGTCTCGAGCTTGTGGCCAAGCCAGGGCCAGCTCAGCCATGTCGCGTCAGTCATGTTCCCCCGCCCCTTCTATCTTCCGGGGACTGTATAGACGGAATTTCCGGACGCTGCCGATCTCTGGCGGACGTCTCGCTTGGAAGCTGTGGCGAATCGCAGGCTGCCAGTGACGGGAGTTCAAACGGAGCGTATGTTGCAGCGATTGGTTGTGACCGACCAATGCTGCCCACCTTGTGGCGAAACCTTTGTGCCCGGATTGCCGTTGATAGGACTGCTGTTGCCCACGGGATTTTTCAATCCACCCGCGTCCTAACGCTCAAGCGCCGTGATGCAGGTTGGACCGGACTCCCGCGAGATTGCGACTCGGAATTTTGCTTTTCAATACAGAGCTTTGTTTTTCAGCGCGTGCCGGAGAACATCGCATGGTCACCTATCGCCGGCCTGAGCCGGTCCCGAACGACATCCAGATCGACCCTATGCAAGTGGGCATCGAAATCCGTGATCTGCGCAAGGCAAAGCGCATGACAATCAAAGAGTTGTCGCTCGCGACGGGGCTTTCCGTCGGCCACTTGAGCGAAATCGAGCGCGGGCTCGCCTCGCCCAGCGTCAAGGCGCTGCGGGACGTCGCGGAAGCGCTCGGCGCGACCATCGGCTGGTTCATGCATGCGATCGACGGGGGTGATGCGCGCGAGCGCGACTACGTCGTGCGGGCCGCCAACCGGCGGACGCTTGGCCTCGTATCGGAGATCACGGACGAGCTTCTGTCGCCCAACCTCAGGGGGCACCTCGAAGTTCTCTTGTCGCGGTTTCCCCCGCAGGCGGCCGACGCCGAGGTCGCCTATTCGCATGCGTGCGAGGAGGCGGGCGTCGTGCTGTCCGGAGCGCTCGACCTCTGGATCGGCGAGCAATGCTTCAATCTCCACGAGGGCGATAGCTTCAGCCTGCCATCGACGACGCCGCACCGCTATCGCAATCCCGGGCAGGCGGAGGCCCTCGTGATCCGGGTCATCACGCCTCCGACGCTCTAGAGTCTTTCCGCTTTTTCACAGAATCGCGGAAAGTCTCTACGTCTTTGTCTTGTCGTGCTTCTTATCGGACTTGGTTGCTCGCATGGCTTCGCCATGACCGGTTCCCATCCCCGGATCAAGTCCGAGGACATGCTTTTCCGGAAGCACTCTAGGTGCCGTGGGTGCTGGCCGGCGGCTCAGACCGCCGTGAAGCCGTTGTCGACGAAGACGTGTGCGCCGTTGACGAAGCTCGCCTCGTCGCTGGCGAGGAACAGCGCGACGCGCGCGACCTCCTCCGGCTCGCAAATGCGGCCCTGCTGCGCCGCCAAAGCGGCGTCAGACATGTCGATGCCGAGCTTGTTGAGGGCCTCGACCTCGCGCAGGCCGTGGGGGGTGCGCACGAAGCCGGGGCAGACGGCGTTGCAGCGGATATTCTGGTCGCGGTACTCGACGGCGATGGAGCGGGCGAACATATGGCAGGCGCCCTTCGAGGTGTTATAGGCGACCTCGCGCGGGGTGGCGGCAATGGCCGAGATCGACGACGTGCAGACGATGGAGCCCCCGCCGCGGGCGATCATGCCCGGCAGCACGGCCTTGGTCATGAGGAACATGCTCGTCACGTTGACGGCCATGAGCCAGTTCCATTCCTCGAGCGTGTTCTCGAGGAACGGCTTGATGATGATCGAGCCCGCGTGATTGAAGAGCACGTTGGGCGTGCCGAGCGCCTTCGTCACCGCGGCGACGGCGGAGTTGACGGCGCCCTCGTCGGTCACGTCGGCGGCCGCGAACATCGCGCGCCCGCCCTTCGCCTCGATCTCGGCTACGACCGCGCGGCCCGCCTCCTCGTTGCGATCGACGACGCCGACGGCGGCGCCCTCCTCGGCGAAGAGGCGCGAGGAGGCGCCTCCCATGCCTGTGGCTCCGCCCGAAATGAGTGCGATCTTGTCAGCGAGTCGTCCGGACATACCTATGCTCTGATGCTTGTGTGCGCTGCTGTTGAACCTATGCCGGGGGAGCTTAGTCGCTTCTCGCCGGCGCTACTTGACTGGCCCGGCCGCGCAACGCATCGGCGCTGTCAACTTCTCGAACTGTCCTGTCAATGGATCGGCGGACTGGCTAGGATACTACCTGCGTAAAAAGGGCCGGCATAGCGTGGGAGAACCGCCTTGGCAGATGAGCCTCGCCCATCCCCCAATCGTTGGAAGC
>JBFXEP010000305.1:0-4563 GCA_050179995.1 Hyphomicrobium sp. | reverse complement strand
AGGATCCCAAAACCAAATGGGCGGGATGGTCGCCGACGTGGATGCTCGGCAACCGCATCTACGGCAAGCGGCTCGGCATCGTCGGCATGGGACGCATCGGGCAGGCGGTGGCGCAACGCGCCAAGGCCTTCGGCCTGCAAATCCACTACCACAACCGCAAGCGCGTCGCTTCGGCGATCGAGGAGGCGCTGGATGCGACCTACTGGGAAAGCCTCGACCAGATGCTGACGCGGATGGACATCGTGTCCATCAACTGCCCGCACACGCCGGCAACCTACCACCTCATCTCGGCGCGCCGGCTCAAGCTCCTGAAGCCGACGGCTTACATCGTCAACACGGCGCGCGGCGAGGTGATCGACGAGAACGAGCTCGCTCGCCTGATCGAGGCGGGCTCGATCCGCGGCGCGGGTCTCGACGTCTACGAGCACGAGCCCGCCATCAACCCCAAGCTGCTCGCCTCCGACCGCGTGGTGGCCCTTCCGCACATGAGCAGCGCCACCATCGAGGGGCGCATCGACATGGGCGAGAAGGTGATCATCAACATCAAGGCCTTCCTCGACGGGCATGCGCCGCCCGACAAGGTGCACCCGGCGATGTTCTGAGGCGCTTTCGGTGCGCCCTCTTCCCTTTTGTCATTCCTGCACGTCCCTCATCCGCCCCTTCGGGGCACCTTCTCCCGTCCCGGGAGAAGGACGCACTTTTCCTCTCCCGGGACGGGAGAGGATGCCCGCCGAAGGCGAGGAGGGCAGGTGAGGGACTTTTCAAAAACGCGTTTCACCCGGAAGGACGGGAAGGGCTACGCCAGGTAGTGGGCGATGACGGCGACGTAGAAGGCGACCGTCGCGAGGTAGCCGGCAATCAGCCAGCTGCGGCCGGCGGGCGTGATGGGCGCGGCGCGGCGCAGCCCTTTCCCCGAGCGCAGCAGCATCGGCGCCGTCAGCACGAGAAGGGCGGTCAGCACGTAGCTCTGAAAATAGACCGACACGCCGACGCCGGCGATGAGCGCCAGCATGTTGACGGCGGCCTTGATGTCGGGGTCGGAGCCCGACATGGCGGAATCGATCACGTGGCCGCCGTCGAGCGGCAGCACCGGGGCCAGGTTGATGCCGTTCAGGATGGCGCTGACGAGGGCGAGATGCATGAATAGCTCCTCGCCCGTGAGACGAGCGCCGATCAGGAAGGCGCCCGTCGTCAGCAGGCTGAAGCCGGGGCCCATGAGGGCCACGAAGCCGCGCTCGGCCTCGCTGCGATGGGGGGCCGCCGACACCGCCACGCCGCCGAAGAACGGTATGAAATAGATGCCCTGCACCGGGAGACCGACCCAGCGCATGGCGAGCGCATGGCCCGCCTCGTGCACGACGAGCAAGGCCAGCAGCACGGCCGCGAAGTGCCAATCGAAGAGGTAGATGAAGCTCGCATAGGTCAGCAGCCCCGTAATCAGCGCCGAGCCGAGCTTGCCGCCCGAGGTGTCGGACGCGGTCCCGACCAGGTTCTCGCAATGCTTCCTCAGGCGCCGCGCGTTGAGGCGGGCGCCGAGCGGGACGAGGACGCGACTCAGGAAGGTGTCGTGGGTGAGCTCGTGGACCATGGTGAGCAGCGTGCTTTGCGGGCGATCGTCGAACTTGCAGGCGACGAAGTAGTCGTGTCCCGGGGCGATGGTGGGAGCACTGCCTTCCTTCATCACCTCGATCAGCAGCGCCTCCCGGGGTCGGCTCTCGACCTCGCGGTAGACCATCGGCACGACGTTGTCGCCGACGCGCACGGTGCCTTCGTAGACGTCCGTCGTGCCGGGGCGGAGCGCGGTGTCGATCTCGAGCCGGGGAGGGCCCTCGAACACGATGGAGTGGGCCGACGACACCTCCCACACGACGTCGCGGGGCGCCTTGATCTCGACCGAGGTCACGTAGCGCCTGCGGTTGCGTCCGAGCAGCGCGTCGAGGGCGGCGCTCAAGAGGAAGTAGAGGCTCCAAAGCAAGTCGGCGATCAGGGTCATCTGGGGGACGTCTCGGATTTGAGCTCGACGAGCTGGCGTGCGCCGGCGAGCTTAGGTGATGCCCGAATGGACCGCATCCCTCTGTGTCGCCGGGAACAGGCTAGCCGAATCAAGGGCCGGGGCAGGCCGTCTCGGGCGGCGTGCCGCTCCTGAGATGCATAGAGAGGTCGTGGATCGTGGGCGTGCGCCCGGTGAGGGGGTTCGAGGGGTCCCAGGGGATACGCACGGTCTCGAAGCGCGGCTCCTTGGCATCATAGAGCAGAAGGCGGCCCGCCAGGCTCTCGCCGATGCCGGCCAGCTCCTTCAAGATCTCGGTCGCCTGCAGGGTGCCGATGACGCCGACGACCGAGCCTAGGACGCCAACCTCGGAGCAGCTCGGCACCAGTCCCGGCGGCGGCGCCTCGGGAAAGAGGCAGCGGTAGGAGGCGAACGGATTGCCGTCGGCGGCTTTCTCGAAGGGCTTCAGCGTCGTGAGGTAGCCGTCGAAGGGGCCGACGGCGGCGTGCACCAGCGTGCGGCGCGCGAAGTAGCAGGCGTCGGAGACGAGGTAGCGGGTGGCGAAGTTGTCGGAGCCATCGGCGACGAGGTCGAAGCGGCCGATGATGTCGGCCGCATTGCCGGCGTCGAGCCGGGCGTCGAAGGTCTCGACCGCGACAAGAGGGTTCAAGCGCCGGATCGTGTCACGGGCGCTCGCGACCTTGGACATGCCGACGGCGGCGGTCGTGTGCACCACCTGGCGCTGGAGATTGTCGAGCGAGACGCGGTCGTCGTCGATGATGCCGAGCGTGCCGACGCCGGCGGCGGCGAGATAAAGGAGGAGCGGGCTGCCGAGCCCGCCGGCGCCGACGACGAGGACACGGGCGGACTTGAGTTTCGCCTGCCCCTGCCCGCCGATGTCGCGCAGGACGAGGTGGCGCCTGTAGCGCTCGATCTCCTCGGGCGTCAGTGACATTGCTCTGCTTCCACGCACGGGTCCGGTACGGCGCCGCTAGAGTCTTTCCGCTTTTCATGGAATCGCGGAAAGCCTCTAGGCTGTGAACTCATTATTCGATGGAGCATTGATGAGCCGAGACAAGCCAAGGGCCAGGAAGATCGCGCAGCCCGATGCCTTCGCATCGGGCAAGCGGTTTGACGCCGCCATTGGCTTGTCTCGGCTCACCCCGGAGGGGCGCGGTCTTTTCGCACCGCCGGGTCATGCCGGAGGCATGCTTCCAGCATGACGCGAAAGCTTGCAAACCATGGAGGTTTGCTGCGGTCCGGCTCCTGCCGGCAGCACGAAAATCCTCGCGTCAATGCCCATCCAATAATGAGTTCACAGCCTAGGTCCTTGTCTTGTCGTGCTTCTTATCGGACTTGGTTGCTCGCATGGCTTCGCCATGACCGGTTCCCACTTTTCCGGAAGCACTCTAGGCGTCAGCCCGGGTCCTTGCCGATGGCCGGCGTACCGGCGGCCTTGCCGGGGCCGGTCCGCGTGACGGTCGGTCCGGACCAGGGGCCATGGATCCGGAATGCGCCGAGCGTCTCCGGGCGCGCAGCGGCGGCGCCGGACGCAGGCGCAACCGAGATTACGAGATCGAGCGCGCTCTTGTCGATATCGATGCTGCCGGCCGCGGTGACGCCGCGGTCACCGGCCGTCGCCGCGACGGACTCGGTGAGGAGGATACCGTCCTTGGCGATGAAGCTCGCGCTCAGGGCGCTCAGGGCGGTCGAACCCGCGCCCAGCGTGCCCCAGCCGCTCGGCGGAGTGGAGGCCGCCGCGGCGGCCGGCAGGGCGTCGATGTCGAGGCCGATGCGCCCGTCGTCGACCATCTCCAAGGAGACCTTGCCGCTCAGCGACCTCAGGATGTCAGCCTGGCTCGCGCCGGACGCATTGACGTCGAGCTTGATGTCGCCCGCCCCGTCGATGGCGGCGGGGCCGAGGCGCGGCGCAACGACGGTCGAAAGGTCGATATCGTCGAGCGCGGCATGCAGCGTGTAGCGAGGTTCGGAGCCGGCGGTATCGATGGTGATCTGGCCCTCGCCGCGACCGCCCTGCTCGAGCTCGAGCTCTGCGATCTCGCCATAGAGCTTGCCGTCGCGCACGGAGAGGCTCGCCGCGCAGCGCCCAAGGCGATCGGAGCCGCTCGTCACGTTGGCGGCGGAGATGCGCACGTCGGCGTCGGCGTCGCGCAGGAAGGAAGGCGAGGCGAGGCCCGGAATGCGGATCGTGGACAGCCAATCGGACGCCAGTGCCAGCGCGTAGGGCCGTGACGGGGCGGCATAGGGCGTGACATCGAAGGTCTCGAAGTCGAGCGTCCCCTCGACGAGCGGGCGCTCATCGCCGAGCTTCAGCGTGAGCGCTCCGGTGGCGATATTGCCGTCCAGCGTGAAATTGGCGTGCTCGAACGAGATCGCCCGCGGCTCGAGCGTCAGCAGTCCCTTGGCGGCAAAGAGGCCAAGCCCGGTTCCGGCCGGCCAGGAGGCGCCGAGCAAGCCCGCGAACGAGCGCAGCTCGCAACGGACAGCTAGGCGTTCTCGGCCGTGATGGCCGGCTTCTCGCCCGGCGTGAAGCGGCCAGCGAACGAGGCGGT
>JBFXEP010000304.1:0-4566 GCA_050179995.1 Hyphomicrobium sp. | reverse complement strand
CGCCTGCGGTCATGGGCACCTACGCGCGCCAGAACATCGTCTTCGCCAAGGGCGAGGGCGCCTGGCTCGAGACCGCGACCGGCGAGCGCTACCTGGATTTCGGCTCCGGCATCGCCGTCAACGCGCTGGGCCACGCCCACCCTCGCCTCGTCGCGGCGCTCAACGCCCAGGCCGGGAAGCTGTGGCACACCTCGAACCTCTATCGCGTCGCGGGGCAGGAGAAGCTCGCCGAGCGCCTTGTTGCCGCAACCTTCGCCGACAAGGTTTTCTTCTGCAACTCGGGCGCCGAGGCCTGCGAGGGCGCCATCAAGGCCGCCCGCCGCTATCACTACGTGGCGGGCCGCCCCGAGCGCTGGCGCATCATCACCTTCGAGGGATCGTTCCATGGCCGCACCCTGGCGACGCTCGCTGCCGCCGGCAACCCGAAGTACCTCGAAGGCTTCGGCCCCGAGATGCCGGGCTTCGACCATGTGCCCTTCGGTGATGTGGAGGCCGTCGGCGCCGCCATCGGACCTGAGACGGCGGCCGTCCTGGTCGAGCCGGTACAGGGCGAGGGCGGCGTGCGCGTGCCGCCTGCGGGCTTCCTCGAGGGCCTGCGCGCCCTCTGCGACGAGGCCGGCATCCTGTTCGTGCTCGACGAGGTACAAAGCGGGGTCGGCCGCACTGGCAAGCTCTTCGCGCACGAATGGACCGGCATCACGCCCGACATCATGGCCGTCGCCAAGGGCATCGGCGGCGGCTTCCCGCTCGGCGCCATTCTCGCCACCGAAGCAGCGGCGGCGGGTCTTGTGCCCGGTACGCACGGATCGACCTTCGGCGGCAACCCGCTGGCCACGGCCGTCGGCGCGGCTGTGCTCGACGTCGTGCTCGAGCCGGGCTTCCTCGCCGCCGTCGAGCAGAAGGGGCTGCGCCTTGCCCAGGGGCTCGCGCGCCTCAAGGACCGGCACCCCGCACTCGTGAAAGAGGTGCGCGGACAGGGCCTGCTCGCCGGCATCAGGATCGATGCCACGCCGGCCGACCTCGTGGCCGCGGCCCTCGCCGAGCGCCTGCTCGTCGTCGGCGCCAGCGAGAATGTCGTGCGCGTGCTGCCGCCGCTCATTGTCGGCGACGACGAGATTTCCGAGGGCGTCGAGCGCCTGTCACGCGCGCTCACCCGCCTTGCGCAATCCAAAACCTGAAACCTTGAACCGGATCTGGAGCCGGCCGCCGGCCATGGCAAAAGCAACCGCTATTCGACATTTCCTGGATCTCGACGAGATCGACGCCAAGACGCTCCGGCGCATCATCGATGCCGCCCACGCCATGAAGAAGGCCGGCAAGCGCGTACCTCAGAGGCTGAGGCCCAAGGGCATCGAGGACGACGTCCTCGTCCTCATTTTCGAGAAGCCCTCGACGCGCACGCGCGTCTCCTTCGACGTCGCCATGCGCCAGCTCGGCGGCCAGTCCATCATGCTGAACCAGAACGATCTCCAGCTCGGCCGCGGCGAGAGCATCGCCGACACCGCGCGCGTGCTCTCGCGCTATGCAGATGCCATCATGATCCGCGCCAACAAGCACGAGACGCTGCTGGATCTCGCCAAGCACGCCACCGTCCCGGTCATCAACGGTCTCACCGACAAGACCCACCCCTGCCAGATCATGGCCGACATCATGACTTTCGAGGAGCATCTCGGTCCCATCAAGGGGCGCACCGTGGCCTGGGTCGGCGACGGCAACAATGTCGCCGCCTCCTGGATGCAGGCCGCCGCCAAGTTCGGCTTCGCGCTGCGCGTCGCCTGTCCGGAGCAACTCGCGCCGAAGGACGAGATCGTCGATTGGGTCCGCCGCGAGAAGGCCGACGTCAGCATCTCCAGCGATCCCGCGAAGGCCGTGCGCGGCGTCGACTGCATCGTCACCGACACCTGGGTCTCGATGGGCGACACCGATGGCGCGCGCAGGAAGCAGCTCTTGCGGCCCTACGCCGTCGACGGCGCCTTGATGGCCAAGGCCGCCAAGGGGGCGATCTTCATGCACTGCCTCCCTGCCTATCGCGGCAACGAGGTGACGGAGGACGTGCTCGAAGGTCCGCAGTCCGTGGTTTTCGACGAGGCCGAGAACCGTCTCCACGCCCAGAAAGCGATCCTCGCCTGGTGCCTCGGCGCCGGTTAGCTGCACTGATTTACTCGTAGTCGGAATCGCTAGAACCACATGTCCGCGACGCAGCGGCCGTCGCGCCCCAGGTCTTCGAACGTGTCGAAGCCATCGAAATGATCGATAATGATGCGCGCGACGGCCTTGGGATCGGCCGCGAGCCTGAGATTGACGGCGATGGGGCGGCGGCCGTCGGCCTTGACCGTGAGCAGGCGCCAGTAGCAAACGCACCCGCACGTGCCGCAAAAATGAAAGCCGAGGTTGCGCCCCCCTCGGGCAAAGACCTGTGTCGCGCCCGAGACCCGTATCCGCCCGTCCTCGTAGTCGTAGGCCCAAAGCGCTCCATAGCGCCGGCAGGCCGTGCAGTTGCAGGCCGTCGCCGCCTCGGGCACGCCGTCGAAGCTCCAGCGCACCGCGCCGCAAAGACAAGAGCCTTCGATCATCTGCGGATGTCCCTGTGGTTTGTTCCGGCGTACCCCGTACCAGCCGCGTTGGGCAATCGAGAGACGAAAACTCGTAAGGGTCCGGGCGTCCTTCCATGGTCCTGCAAAAGGTGCTGTAAGAGCACGCGGAAACGCGAACGGTGAGGGCGCCTAGATGACCTTTCATTCCATCGCCGGCTTGGCACTGCTCATGGGCCTTGGGCTCGCGGGCGTCTATTTTTCGGCCGATGAGAAGCAGCCTGCCGGGCTCCTCGCCGCGGCCGGCCTGGTCAATCTGGTGCTGACGGCCGTCGCCATCTCCGGGCGCCGGTCTCTCATTCGCTCCGGTGCCTCGGCCAGCGCCGTGGAAAGCGCGACGGCGCGCGCCATGGGGCTGATCTGGCTCTGGGGCGCCGCCGCGCTAGTGCTCGTCTACGTCTTCCTCATCGCCTGGCGGGAGTGGCCGCACTTCTCGGCCGCCTTCGCCGTGGCCGGCGCTCTGTGCCTGGGCTTCTCGGCCCTCCTCGCCAGGGACGCGGCGAAGGGCCGTGACGATCCGACCCTGCTCCGGCTCGGCCGCTACCTGTGCATCGGCCAGCTTGCCGGCATGGTTGCGACGATGCTTGGGCTCCTTATCGATCCCGACAAGGAGATTCTCTACGCGGTCGATGCCGATTGGGCCGGCAACGGCATTTTTCTTTTCGGCGCCTTTGCCTTGGCCCTCGTGTCGGCCCATGCCTTGATTGACGGCAAGAAAGATTCCCCCTAGTCAAAAGCTCGCATGAGCATGCACCAGCACGGCGGGCCGTACGGCCAGGGAATCTCGTTGCGGCCACTTCTGCCGTGGCTGCTTTTGGCGTCGGCCTTGAGCGTGACCATGATGGTGCTCGGCGTCGGCCGCGGCGACCGGTTTTTGCCGTCGATCGCCGCCGGGCTGCTTGTCGCCCTGGTGGCGGGCACGGGGCTCGGCATCAACGCGCCGCTCTGGTCGAAGATGAGCGGCGTCGCCGCCCGCCCGGACAGCGGCGCCGTGATCAAGGAGGCGCTGCGCTGCAACGTCTGGCTTGCCGCCCTCGTCTACGCCTGGGGCGCCTCGGCGATGTTCGCCGTCTATTCGCTGTCGGATCTCACGTGGCGCCACGCCTACCAGTACGGGGTGGGCGGCACCGTATTCGCCGCCGGCCTCGGCATCTACGGCTTGCGCCTCGGCCGCACTGGCACTTTGCAAATTCCGCCGCTCGCCCTGACCGTGATCCACGGCGTCGCCGCCGCGCTGGGGCTGGTCTACCTCATCGGTGCCGAGAAGCTCGCCACCGTCAAGGGCGACTGGGCAGCCAACGAGGTCTTCCTGTGGGGCGGCTTCGCCATCGTCGCGCTCTGCATCATGTCGGCCGTGACGCAGACCCGCGTCACTCGTTCTTGAACGCGGCCTTGCGCTTTTCGGAGAACGCCGCCATGCCCTCCTTCTGGTCGTGGGTGGCGAACATGGCGTGGAACGTGCGCCGCTCGTAGCGGATGCCCTCGGCGAGCGTCGTCTCGTAAGCCCGGTTCACGCAATCCTTGGTCATCATCGCCGCCGTGTGCGACATGGAGGCGATCGTCTCCGCCGTCTTGAGCGCATCTTGGACGAGGTCCGCCACCGGCACGATGCGCGCGACGAGCCCGGCCCGCTCCGCCTCCGCCGCATCCATCATGCGCCCCGTGAGGCAGAGCTCCATTGCCTTCGACTTGCCGACCGCGCGGATCAGCCGCTGCGTGCCGCCCGCGCCGGGCATGATGCCGAGCTTGATCTCGGGCTGCCCGAACTTCGCGGTGTCGGAAGCGATGATGAGGTCGCACATCATGGCGAGCTCGCACCCGCCGCCGAGCGCGAAGCCCGAGACCGCGGCGATCACCGGCTTGCGGCAGCGCGTGATGCGCTCCCAGCTGGCGATGAAGTCGCCCTTGAAGGCCTCCATGTAGGTCTTGGCCTGCATCTCCTTGATGTCGGCGCCGGCCGCGAACGCCTTCTCCG
>JBFXEP010000303.1:0-4568 GCA_050179995.1 Hyphomicrobium sp. | reverse complement strand
TGACATGCGCCTTGCTCAGGCGCCGGTCCTCGGAGGCGGCCTGCACGGAATCGGCGACCTGCGGCGTCTCGCAAAAGGCCTGGATGGAGATGCGCGGCAGCGGGCGGGCGCGCTCGCTCGGCGCGGGACCGCCGACGAGAATGCCGCCCTCACCGCCTTCATGCGGAGAGGTCAGGCCCGAATAATCCGGATCAGTTGGCGCGTGTGCCAGTTTGGTCATTGCTCGTCAGGCCTCACTTCGTACTCACTCGCTCTCTCCGTCCACGCGATCACGCTGGTCGTCCGGCTTGTCGGCACCGGTGTGCTTGCCGCTGACGTACTTGTCCCAGACGACGTCGCGACGCTCGCCGGGGCGGTCGCTCTCGGTGCGCGGGCCGAGGAGGTCGGCCGGGTTGGCGACCATGACGGCGAGGTTGTGCTGGTTGGCGCAGCCGAAGTTCGGGTAGTTGCCGTTGTCGCGCTGCTCGGCGAGGTTGGTCGGCCAGTAGCCGCACACAGGGGCCTCGGCCACGTAGCGCATGTAGGACACGCGGATGGGCGCGTTGGCGGCATCGGCGTGGTAGGCCTCGACGACGATGGAGGCTTCGGAGAAGCCCATATCGCCGACGATCTGGCGGATCTCGTTCACGGCGTACATGGCCGCCGTCTCGTTGGCGCCGCCGCCCGGCGCCTGGATGATTAGGCGGCTGTTGCCGGCGTCGCCGGCGCGCGAGCGATCGGCGAACTCGAGCATGTCGGCGCGCTGGCGCGGGTTCAGGCCGCGCGCGCCGGGCGCGATGTGCACCTGCATGGTCTGCGGCTGCTGCGAGACGATGATCGGATGTCGCTGCGAGGCGTCGACCATCGACCAGCCCGCGACCTGGGGCGCGGTGATGTCGTGCTTGCAGCCGCCGAGGCCCGCGGCGAGGGCCGCGAGTGCGAGCGCAACGCGCCCGAGGCGCGCGGAAGCGCGTCCCTTCGGTGGCGATGCAAGTGCGTGCTGCATGAGTGCGTCTCCAGCCTCGAGCCTTATTCGACGATGAAACCGTAGTCGCCCTTGAGGTCGCCCACGGGCGCGGCGCTTTCGGTGCCGTAGATGCGATTGAGGTGACCCCAGAAGTTCGCCTTGCGATCGGTGGACTCGGCGAGGCCGTCGAGGGGCTTGGCGAGGTCCTTCTGCGCCACGGGCTTGACGAGGAAGGGGGTCACGATGACGACCAGCTCCGTCTCGCGCTTGATGAAGTCGCGGCTGCGGAACAGCGTGCCGAGCACCGGCACGTCCTTGAGCCCCGGGAAGCCGTCGATGTTCTGGCGCACGTCGTCGGAGATGAGGCCGGCGAGGGCGATGGAGCCACCCGACGGCAGCTCGACCGTCGAGTTGGCCTGGCGCTTCTTCAGCGCGGGGATCGAGATGTCGTCGAGCACGATGGCGCCGGCGTTCGACAGCTCGCTCACCTCGCTTTCGATCTTGAGGCTGATGCGGCCTTCCGAGAGCACGATCGGCGTGAAGGAGACGCCGACGCCGAACTCCTTGTAGGTGATCGACGTCTGGCCGTTCGAATCCTTCACCGGGATCGGATACTCGCCGCCGGCCAGAAACTTGGCGGGCTCGCCCGAGATCGCCGTCAGGTTGGGCTCGGCAAGGGTGCGCACGAGGCCGTCGCGCTCGAGGGCACGCATGGCCTTGGCGATGCCGCCGTGCTGGCCGCTCCAAGCCGAGGTGGTGCCCGAGTTGCCGAAGGTCGTCGAGGTCGGACCGTCGTTATAGAAGCAGGTGGTGCCGGCGCAGGCGTTGTCGGGGTCGACAATGGCGCTCGAGCCGGGGATGGGCATGCCGCCGAGGCCGGCCGCGGCGGTCAGCGGCAGGGCGTTGGCGGTCAAGAGGCTCCAGGTGAAGTTGCCGGCGTTGATGTCGGCGGCGAGGTTGATGCCGAACTGCTTCAGGAGCTCGCGCTGCACCTCGGCCACGACGACGCGCAGCATCACCTGCTCCTCGCCCTCGACGCCGAGCAGGTTGATGACGGACTTCGCATGGTCGGACTTGCCGGCGCCGCCGCCCGCTCCGGCCTGTCCGCCGGCCAAGGGGCTCATGGCGCCCGCGGCGGGTCCGCCTCCGGCTGCGTCGCCGAGGAACCCATCGGTGTTCGAGGCGGCGAAGGCGCGGGCGATGTCGGTGGCGCGATTCGAGTCGACGGGCGTGCGCACGGTGCCGGTCAGCACGATGGATTTGCCGGCCATCTCGACGCGGACGTTCGAGCCGGGGACGAGGCGGGCGAGGAGCGTCTCGAGGCCGCGCACATCGGCGCCGACCGTGATGTCGAGCGTGAGGACCTGCTGGCCGTGCGAGTCGAAGAAGAAGGCGTTGGTCTGGCCGGGCTTCTTGGCGATCAGGAAGACGCGGTTGGAGGTCTGTACGACGGCGTCTACGCTCTTGGGGTCGGACACGAGCACGTCGCGCAGATCGAAGTCGAACTCGACCAGCATGGACTTGCCGGCGCCGAGTGCCAGCGAGCGCGTCTGCGGTGCGCCGCCCGCCGCGCTGATGCGCAGGACAGACGCGCCATCCGGCTCCGCCGCGGCCGGAGCGATGATCGCCACCGCCGCGAGCAATGCCCCGCCCAGAGCCAGCAGCACACGAGTCCAAGTCTTATTCATTATCGAAGGGCCTCTGACGGACTAAACTCGAGAACACACCTCAGTTTACGCCGTACGCACGTGAAGCCGAGCCGTACCGCAGAACGCGAATTGCCGTGCTCTCCTTGACCGACGGGTCGACACCGGCGGTCGGCCCCTGGTTGACGTCGAGATCGGAGATCGAGCGCAGCGAGAGCGAGATCTCGCCCATGGAGTTGGCCAGCGCAAGAAGCTCAGCCTGGCGCGCCGTGAGCTCGAGCGTCGTCGTGCTGGCGTTGCCCCCCGCCTGCTTCTTGCCTTCCTTGGTCTCGATCTCCTGGCCGATGGCGAGCACGCGCACGTTGCCGAACAGGAGGTCGCTGACGAAGTCCTCCTGGCCGCCCTTGCTGCGCACGCGGCGGATGAGGATCACGTCGACCCGGTCGTTGGGGAGGATGAGGTTGCCGACGGCGGTCTCCTCCTTGATGCGGGTGGAGATGGCGCGCATGCCGGCGGGCAGGATGGCGGCGAGCACGCCGCCCTGGCCGGCCTTGACCAGCTTGGTCTGGGTGATCGGCTCGCCGGCCATGACGGGGGCGCGCGCGATCGAGCCCGAGAGCTGGGTCATGGCATCGGGGCGGTCGTCACGGGTGATGAAGCCGGTGGTGATGGTCTCCTTGGGCCACGACTGCCAGCGGAAGAGGCTGTCGTTGGTGATCTGCCCGAGGCCGATGTCGGTGCGTGCGACAAGGACGTCGCTCGATTGCACCTTCACCTCGACGGTTTTCTCGACTGGCGGCTTGTTGACCATGCCGCGCACCATGACAAACGCCAAGACGCCGGCCGTGGCTGCAATAGCCATTCCAATGAGTTGTGGCCGTTTCATTGCGCGCGCTGTCCCATGCGACCTTATCGGCCGAACTTGTGCCTAAGGCCGAACTTTGCAGGACAAACGTCAATCAGCCGTTAATTTGTGTGCCGGAACGGCTAGGCGGCGACGGCAAAGAGGGGGGTGTGCGGGTAGATGAGAAGGGCGGAGCTTGCAATGGCAATTCCGTAGGGAATGCCGGACGAAGCCGTGTGCAAGCGAGCGGCCCAATGGGGGATCGGCAGGGCGGTAGCCGGGACCCTGCGATAGGCCAGCACGACAAGCGCCAGAACCCCGCCGAAGATCGTCACGTAGACCAGATAGGGCAGCAGCCCGTCGAAGCCGATCCAGAGGGCGCCGGCGGCAAGCAGCTTGGCATCGCCGCCGCCGAAGCCGCCGATGGCAAAGAGCGTGATGCCGGCCGCCAGGACAAGGAGGCCCGCGCCGACGTGCAGCGCCATGTCGGCGAAGGGCAGCCCCATGACCGGTGCGGCGACAAAGAAGGCCGCGGCGAGCGCGAGCGTCAGCCGGTTCGGAATGGTCATGGTGAGCAGGTCCATGGCAGCGGCGAACGCCATGACCGCGGGGAAGATCAGAACGACTGCGTACTCGAGCACGGCTCAACTTTCCTGTTAGTGCGCGGCGGGGCTAGCCCCTATCCCTCTTCGCCGAAGGCCTCGACAACGCTGCCGAGCATGCCGTTCAGAGTTTCCGGGAACATCTCAATCGAGCTGATGATTCCGAGGCCGATGATGGCGGCCATCAGGCCGTACTCGACGGCGGTGGCTCCCTGCTCGTCCTGCCAGAAGCGTGCGATGACGCGATCCATCTCGGTCCCTCCGGTCGCTTGCGATGCTGGTCCGAGCATACACAGGTTGTTTTAACAGGAGGTATTCGCGTCCTGCGTGTGCGGAACGAACAAAGCCACCAGGGGACTGCTCCTGGTGGCTCGTTCAGATCGCAACGCTCGGCGCGAAGCGCACAGGCAGCGATGCTTACTCGCCGCCCTGCTCGCCCAGCGACGTGTTGACATCGCCGAAGATGCCGTTGAGGCCGTCGCGGAGCAGCTCCAGGCCCGAGATGATGCCGACGCCGACGATGGCGGCGA
>JBFXEP010000302.1:0-4629 GCA_050179995.1 Hyphomicrobium sp. | reverse complement strand
ATCAGCTTGAGCTTGAGCGCGGCGTCGCTCGCGAGGCCGACGGCTTTCAGCAGGTCCTCGGCGAGGCCGGGATCGTTCTCCGGATAGATGCCGATGGCGTCGCCGGGCTTGTAGACGAAGCCCGGCTCCTCGACGGCGAACTCCACGTGCCAGGTCTCGCGCGTCGAGCCGGTGCCGTTGAGGTCGATGAGCGTCGTGATCTCGCCTTCGACGGGATTGTCGGGCCCGAAGCGCGGCTCGTCGTCCTCGGCGGAGGGCACGCCCTTGAAGTCCACGTGCACGACGGTGGTGGCCTGGGCGTCGGCGGGCGGGGCGAAGACCTCGAGCGCCTTGTCGGTCCAGGCGGCAGCCGCCTTCTGGAAGTCGAGGTCGAGGTCCTGGCGGCCGGCGACGCGGGTGCCGCCCAACTGCTCGATACGCTCGTCGAACTGGCGGCCAGTCTGGCAGAAATTGACGTAGGCCGTATCGCCGAGAGCGAGCACGGCGAAGCGCACGCCCTCGAAGCGCGGGGCGTCGTCGGCCATCAGCGCTTTGTGAAAATCGACGGCGCGCTGCGGCGGGTCGCCCTCACCCCAGGTCGAGATGTAGACGATGAGGTTCTTCGACTTGGCGACGGTCGCGATGTCGGCATCCGCCATGTCGACGACCTTGGCGTCGAAGTTCAGCTTGGTGGCGAGCTTCTTGGTCTTGAGCGCGAGGGTCTCGGTGTTGCCGGACTCGCTGCCGTAGAGAATGGTCAAGGGCTGGCGCGGGCGCGCCGCCTGCTGGGGGGCGGGCGCGAGGCCGGCCTGGCCGCCGCTCTGGGCCGCGTCGAGGCCGGCGAGGAAGCCCGACAGCCAGCTCCTCTGCAGCGGGGTCGAGCGCTGCACGAGTTGGTTCAGCATGTCGATGTCTTCGGCCGTGAAAGGCGCATTCTTCGGCAAAAACGGCACCGCGGTCACCCGCCTCTCCTCAAGTCCACCTACCGATTGCCGGCCGCATCATCACGCCGGCCCAAGCGTCTTAGCACCCTTGGGTAAAGCCCGCCCTACGGAACGGCACTCTGCGTGCCCGCCCGGCTTACATCAACGTAGAATATTATTCCATAGTTTTAAGTTGCGAATGCTCAATTTGCAACAGAGTTCCAGTTTTGGCGCCAATATTAGGCAACGCTTCCGCTTCGGTGGGCACCCGCGTCATCGCGCTGCCGCTCTTTGCACGCGCAAGCCCGACAGGGCGGATCGTCGTCCGGACATGGAGTGGGCCGGTCTCTTTCCGTGTACGTACGTAAGTGTTCGATCAGACCTCCATGCAGCATCGCCGGCGCGCGCGCCACACGAACTCGTGACGCACTGTTACTTCTCTCTAAGGCCCGCGTGTGGTTACTTCTTCTCAAGGCGATCGCGCTTGACAAGCTCGGCTCGATCCGCAGATTGGGGACGTCAAAACGAAGACTGACGACCTCGGGAGGGCCCTCGGCGGGGTGCTCCTCATGGCAAGCAGCTTGAGAGACATGCTAAGGAGGAACATCATCATGAAGACCTGGACCAAGCCCGCAGTTCGTGAGCAGGAAGTCGGCCTCGAGGTTACCTCGTACCTGCCGGCCGAGATCGACCTCATCTAATCGATCCGCTCGCAAGACGCCCTGGAAGATCCGGGCGTTCGAGCAGTTTTAGTGCGGCGGTCGAGACTTCGACCGCCGTCGCTGTTTCCGGTCCCTGGGCCGGTAGGTCTTTCGCGGCGCCGCTTTCGGCGAGGCTCGCCGCTCTAAAGCGAAATTTGCCATGCTGATCAGGATCCTGGGGGCGGCTGCTGGCGGCGGCTTTCCTCAATGGAACTGCAGTTGTCGCAACTGTGCCGATGTCAGGGCCGGAAAACCCGGCTTCCGGGCCCGGACCCAATGCTCGCTTGCCGTCTCGGCGAACGGGACCGACTGGGTGCTTTTGAACGCCACTCCGGACCTGCGCCAGCAGATCAACGACACGCCCGAGCTCGGTGCGCGGCCAGACGGCGGGCTGCGCAACAGCCCGATCAAGGCCGCGGTGCTGACCGGAGGCGACATCGACTTCATCGCCGGGCTCCTCAACCTGCGTGAGCTGCAGCCGTTCACGGTGTACGGCTCCTTGCGCGTGCTCAAGACGCTCGCCGAAAACTCGGTCTTCAATGTGCTCGATGCATCGGTTGTGCCGCGGCGCGAGGTGAAGCTCGGGGCGGCGACCCGGATCGAAGGGGCGGGCGTGGACATCACGGGCGCGGAACGCGACACCGGCCTCGTGGTCGAGGCGTTCGCCGTGCCGGGCAAGATCGCGCTCTACCTCGAGAGCGGGGCGGCAGGCGACAACTACGGCAGCCGGGAGGGCGACGCCATCGGCCTCAAGGTGTCGGCGCCGGCCACCGGCAAAAGTTTCTTCTACGTACCGGCCTGCGCGATGGTCGATGACGAGCTCGCGGCCCGGCTCAAGGGCGCGCCGCTCGTCTTCTTCGACGGTACGCTCTACACGGACGACGAGATGATCCGGCAGGGGCTCATGAAGAAGACCGGCCAGCGCATGGGGCACATCTCGATCTCGGGGCCGGAAGGCTCCATCGCCGCGCTCGAGCCGCTCGGCGTCACGCGCAAGATCTACGTACACATCAACAACTCGAATCCGGTGCTGGACGACACCTCGCCCGAGCGCCGCGCAACGGAAGCCGCCGGCTGGGAAGTCGGCTTCGACGGAATGGAGATCCGCCTATGAGCGAGCGCCGTTTACAGAGTGATGCGGGCGCCCTTTGGAGCCCCGAGGAGTTCGAGGCCGCCATCCAGGCCATCGGTGCCGAGCGCTACCACGACAAGCATGCGTTCCATAAGCTTTTGCACGGCGGCAAGCTCAGCAAGGGTCAGGTCGCGGCGTGGGCGCTCAACCGCTACTGCTACCAGTCGGCGGTGCCGCGCAAGGACGCGGCCCTCGTCAGCCGGGTGTTCGACCGGCAGCTCAGGCGCGACTGGATCCATCGCGTGCTCGAGCATGACGGCGCCGGCGACGATCCGGGCGGCATCGAGCGCTGGCTGGTCTTGACGGACGCGCTCGGGCTCGACCGCGACTACGTGCAGAGCATGGAAGGCGCGCTTCCTGCGACCCGCTTCGCGGTCGAGGCCTACGTGCGCTTCGTGCGCGAGGAGCCGCTCACGGTCGCCGTCGCCTCGTCCCTGACCGAGCTTTTCGCGCCCAAGATCCACAAGGAGCGCATCGCCGGCATGCTCGAGAACTACGACTTCATCGACGACCGCGTGATGGCCTACTTCAAGAAGCGGCTCGTGCAGGCGCCGTTCGACGCCGACTATGCGCTGAGCTACATTAAAACCCACGCCAAGACACGGGCCGAGCAGGAGGCCTGCGTGGACGCTGTTCGCTTCAAGTGCAACGTGCTCTGGGCCCAGCTCGACGCGCTGCATCATGCCTATGTGTCGCCGGGGTGGATCCCGCCCGGCGCCTTCAAGCCGGAGACGCTCGATGGATGAGACGTCCGTGCCAAGCCGCGTCCCCACCCGGCTCATCGTGGCCGGGGACACGGTGCTCGCGCTCCCCCGGCACATCAAGCTTCGGCACGACCCCGGACGCGGCCGCTGGATCATCCTGGCGCCCGAGCGGGTCTTCAATCCCGACGAGACGGCGGTCGAGGTGTTGAAACGCCTCGACGGACAACGTTCCGTGAGCGAGATCGCGCAAGCCTTGTCCCAAGAGTACCAAGCCCCACTTGACGTTGTGACAAACGACATCGTGGCCATGCTGCAGGACCTTACCGACAAGGGCGTCCTGATCCAGGCCGCAAAAGGATAGGAGCGACCATGAACGAGATCGCACCGACCCACGTCACCGAAACGGCCATGCCGGACGTCGCCCGGATCGCCGACGGACAGCCGGCGTGCGAAACGGGCCCGGAAGCCGCCCTTTGCGCGCGCGCGCCGATCGGCATGCTCTGCGAGCTCACACACCGTTGTCCGCTGCAATGCCCCTACTGCTCGAACCCGGTCGAGCTCGAGCGGGCCAACGCCGAGCTCACCACCGCCGAATGGCAGGACGTCATGCGGCAAGCGGCGCAGCTCGGCGTGCTGCAGATCCATCTCTCGGGCGGAGAGCCCACGGCACGCAAGGATCTCGAGGAGATCGTGCGTGTCGCGGCCGAGGTCGGCCTCTACACCAACCTCATCACGGCCGGCGTGACGCTGACGCGCGAGCGCCTCGCCAAGCTCGCCGAGGTCGGCCTCGACCACGTGCAGCTCTCGATCCAGGACGTCGACCCCGAGAACGCCGACCGCATCGCCGCCTACAAGGGCGGCATGAAGAAAAAGATCGAGGTCGCGGGCTGGGTCCGCGAGCTCGGCCTGCCGCTCACCATCAACGCGCCGATCCATCGCCAGAACATCCACAACGTCGCGCGCACAATCGAGTTCGCGGTCGAGATGGGCGCGGGACGCGTTGAGATCGCGCACGTGCAGTACTATGCCTGGGCGCTCGTCAACCGCGCCTCGCTGATGCCGACCAAGGAGGCGTTCCTCAAGGCGGCCAAGCAGGTCGAGGAGGCGCGCGAGAAGTACAAGGGCGTCATCGTCATCGACGCCATCGTGCCCGACTACTACGCCAAGTTCCCGAAGCCCTGCATGGGCGG
>JBFXEP010000301.1:0-4643 GCA_050179995.1 Hyphomicrobium sp. | reverse complement strand
TGGACAAGGACACCTACGTGACCCTCGACCCCGAGGAGATCGACGCGGTCAAGCTCGAGAGCAAGAAGACCATCGACCTCGTGCAGTTCGTCGACGCGAAGGACATCGACTACCGCTACTTCGAGCGCCCCTATTTCGTCACTCCCTCCGACGAGCTCTCAGGCGAGGGCTACGTCGTGATCCGCGAGGCGCTGCGCAAAACCGGCAAGGTGGGGCTGGCGCAGATCACGATCTCGGGGCGCGAGTGGCTGGTCGCCATCGCGCCGCTCGAGGACGGGCTGGTCATGGAGATGCTGCGCTACAACGAGGAGCTGCGCCAGCCCGCGGACTTCTTCGACGAGGTGCCGGGCACCAAGCCCGACAGGGAGATGGTCGATCTCGCGGTGCAGCTCATCGGCAAGAAGTCGGGCGCGTTCAAGCCCGAGAAGTTCGAAGACCATTATCAGGCGGCCTTGAAGGCCCTGGTGCAGGATAAGCTCAAGGGCCGCAAGATCGTCGCGCACGAGGCGGATCGGCCCAAGGGCGGCAACATCGTCGACCTCATGGAAGCCCTGAAGCGGAGCGTGGGCGGCGCGCCCGACAAACCTCCCGCTTCCAAGCCGGCGGCGTCGAAGTCCAAATCCACGCGCGGCAGCAAGAAGCGGGCCTAAGGCTCTTTTGACGTCGATGAAACAACCCGACGATGCCAACCTTCGACGCGTCTGGATCCCGGCCCCCGCAGGGATGACGTTTTTTATACTCGCACCGCTTGCCTCAACTCAACGTCACACCGGCGAAGGCCGGTGCCCAGATACGCTGCCGCCTCGCGCGGCGGATTGATGTGAGATGGCGCGATCCTCGAAAAAGCTCTCCGCCTACCAAGCGAAGCGGGATTTCACCAAGACCGAAGAGCCGAGCGGCAAGGCGGCGATCCGCGCCGCCGAATATCCGCGCTTCGTCATCCAGAAGCATGACGCGACGCGGCTGCACTACGATCTCCGCCTCGAGATGGACGGCGTGTTCAAGTCGTGGGCGGTGACGCGCGGGCCGTCGCTCGACCCCAAGGAAAAGCGCCTCGCAGTCGAGGTGGAGGACCACCCGCTCGACTACGGCGACTTCGAGGGCACCATCCCCAAGGGCGAGTACGGCGGCGGCACCGTGATGGTGTGGGACCGCGGATTCTGGATGCCAGACGGCGACAAGAGCGCCGACCAGATGCTCGCCGACGGCGACCTCAAGGTGCTGTTCGCGGGCTCGAAGCTCAAGGGGAGCTGGGTGCTCGTGCGCATGAAGACCGACCGCATGGGCGGCAAGCGCACCAACTGGCTGCTGATCAAGCACAAGGACGAGTATGCGAAGGCAGGCGATGGGGAGGGCATCCTGGAGCAGGATCGCTCGGTCGCGTCGGGGCGCAGCATGGCGGAAATCGCGGCCGGCAAGGGGAAGCAGCCTGCGCCCTTCATGCTCGGCGCGCGCGCGGCCTTCAAGCCGGACGCGGTCTGGCACTCGGATGGCGCCGATCCCGTGCGCGGCATCACCATCACCAAGCCGGACAAGGTGCTGTGGCCCGCCGCCAAGGGCGAGCCCGCGCACACGAAGGCCGACCTCGCCCGCTATCTCGAGGCGGTGGGCGACTGGATGCTGCCGCACATCGAAGGGCGGCCTTGCTCCGTCATCCGGGCGCCGGACGGCATCGACGGCGAAACGTTCTTCCAGCGCCACGCCATGCGCGGCACCTCGGAGCATGTCTCGCTGGTCCGCATCGCCGGCGACCGCGAGCCCTACATCCAGATCGACAGCCTCTCGGGGCTGATCGCCATGGCGCAGGTTGCGGCGCTCGAATTCCATCCGTGGAACTGCGCTCCGAATGCGCCGACCGTGCCGGGGCGGCTGGTGTTCGACCTCGATCCAGCGCCCGACTTGGATTTCGACGCGGTGGTCGCAGCGGCGAACGAGCTCAGGGGACGGCTCGAAAAGCTTGGGCTGGTGCCCTTCTGCAAGACGACGGGCGGCAAGGGGCTGCATGTCGTGTGCCCGCTCAAGACTCCGCTCGCGGCTGGCGGCAAGGATGGGCTCGGCTGGGACGAGGCGAAGACGTTCGCCAACGCCGTGTGCGAGGCCATGGCGCATGACAGCCCGGATCGCTACCTCACCACCATGACGAAGAAGCTCCGGCGCGGCCGCATCTTCCTCGACTACCTGCGCAACGACCGGATGGCGACGGCGGTGGCGCCGCTTTCACCGAGGGCGCGGCCCGGCGCGCCGGTCTCGATGCCGATCACATGGGCGCAGGTGCGCCGCGGTCTCGATCCCATGCGCTTCACGCTCGGCAGCGTGCCGGCATTGCTTCCCAAGACGAAGGCGTGGGTCGACTACGACAAAGGCGCGCGGCCGCTGCGCGACGCCATCCGCACGCTCGTCGACGGGCATCGATGACCCGCCTCGCGTCGCGCAAACCGGACCCGCTGCCGCGCTTCGTCGCGCCGTGCCTCGCCACGCTCACCGACGCCCCGCCGACGGGCGGCGAGTGGGTGCACGAGATCAAGTTCGACGGCTACCGGCTCGAAGCGCGCATCGCGGACGGCGCCGTGCAGCTCCTAACGCGCACGGGGCTCGACTGGACGGCGCGCTTTCCCTCGATCGCCAAGGCGCTCAAGGGGCTCAAGGTCAGAACTGCGCTGATCGACGGGGAGGCCGTGGTCGAGGACGAGCGCGGCGCGTCGAGCTTCACCAAGCTGGTCGAGGCGCTCGAGGCGGGCCGCTCCGACGCCATGGTGTTCGTCGCCTTCGACCTCCTGCACCTCGACGGAGTCGACGTGGCGCAGGCGAAGCTCGGCGATCGCAAAGAGGTGCTCAAGGGCCTCATGGCGCGGAGCCGGTCCAAGCACCTGCGCTATAGCGAGCATTTCGCGGCGGACGGCGCGGCAGTTCTCGCGAACGCCTGCTCGCTCGGGCTCGAAGGCGTGGTCTCGAAGCGCTTGGACCGGCCGTACCGGTCGGGGCGCAACGGGGAATGGCTCAAGGCGAAGTGTGTGCAGACTGACGAGTTCGTCATCGGCGGCTACCTCGTGTCCAGCGTCGATGCCAAGGCGGTGGGAGCGCTCGCGCTCGGCACGTTCGAGAGGGGGCGCCTCATCTATGCGGGGCGGGTCGGGACCGGCTTCACGCACGAGACGGCGCGTGCGCTGTGGGCCGCGCTGCAGCCGCTCCAGAGCGACGCCCCGCCCTTCGCGGCGCCGCTGACCGCCATCCAGCGGCGCGGCGTGGTGTGGGTACGGCCGGTGCGCGTCGCGCAAATCCACTACGCCACGCGCACGGGCGACGGGCTCTTGCGCCATGCCGCCTTCAAGGGGCTGCGCGAGGACAAGCCGGCGAAGGAGGTGCGTCGGCCCACGGTCAAGCCCCCGAGCAAGTGAACGCACGGCCGGCCGCGCGAAATATCAACCACGCCACTCCTGATGGCGTGTGCGGCCCAGTGTGGTTCCGCGGCGGAAACGCAGCCAATGCCGCAACCCCTTGTCAACCGCGCCTGAAGCCCCATTTCGCGGGCTTGGTTTGGCCCCCTGCGCTCCCGCAGGCGCGGCCGGAAAGGAGCGAGCCCCATGCGTAATATCCTCGGAGTGACGAACGCCCCGCGCGGGCACTGGGTCGGCGACGGCTTTCCCGTGCGCTCGATGCTGTCGCCGGAGAACGGCCTCTCGCCATTCCTCCTGCTCGACTACGCGGGCCCGGCCGACTTCACGCCGACGGACTCCACTCGTGCAGGCAGGCCGCGCGGCGTGGGGCAGCATCCGCATCGCGGGTTCGAGACCGTCACCATCGTCTACCAGGGCGAGCTCGAGCACCGGGATTCGATCGGCAACGGCGGCAGAATCGGCCCCGGCGACGTGCAGTGGATGACGGCGGCGTCCGGCATCCTGCACGAGGAGTTCCATTCGGAGGCGTTCGCCCACAACGGCGGAACGCTCGAGATGGTGCAGCTGTGGGTCAATCTGCCCGGCAAGGACAAGAAAGCCGCGCCGGGCTACCAGACGCTTCGCAACGGCGACATCCCGTCTGTCGATCTCGCGGACGGGGCGGGGCGCGTGCGCGTCATCGCGGGCGAATTCGACGGCCAGACAGGACATGTCCAGGCGGGACCGGCGCGCACGTTCACGCCGATCGACATCTGGGACGTTCGCCTCAACCGCGACAAGTCCGCGACGCTGACGCTGCCCGAGGGGCATACGGTGGCACTCGCGGTGCTCGGCGGGACGGTGCTCGTCAACGGCCGCGAGGTGGTGCGGGCGGCGCAGCTCGTCACCTTCGAGCGGACCGGCGGCGCGATCACGCTCGAGGCCAACAACGAGGTGACCCTGCTCGTGCTCTCGGGCGCGCCGATCAACGAGCCGGTGGTGGCGCACGGGCCGTTCGTGATGAACACGGTCGGCGAGATCAAGCAGGCCATGCTCGATTTCGAGCAGGGCAAGTTCGGCTCGATGGCCGAGACGGTGTAGTGACGAAAGCCCCTCCCCGTCATGGCGGAGCCATGCTCCGCATGGACGCGGGGAGGGGTCGGGGGTGGGGGGACGACAAACAACCGACGTTGGTCGTGTGTCTTCACCCCACCCGTCGCCTTGCGGCGCCACCCTCCCCGTCAAGGGGAGGGTGAAGGGTTATCAACG
>JBFXEP010000300.1:0-4652 GCA_050179995.1 Hyphomicrobium sp. | reverse complement strand
ACGTCGCCGTGGGCGAAGTTGACCATGCCGATGATGCCGTAGACCATCGTGTAGCCGATGGCGATGAGACCGTAGATGGAGCCGAGCGTGAGCCCGTTGATGAGCTGCTGGACGAAATAATCCATGTGCCGGCCGTGCCCCCGTTGCTGCCGCCCCGTCCAGACCATGATCGCTTCGGACCCTAGTCGCTCCGATCGTCGCGCCTCCTATCAGGCGCGACGTCAATCGGCAGCGCAGGAAAAGTCCGAAGCATGAATCATCGGCCTCATCAAAAACTAGAGCGCGATCGCCATTCAACCAAAACCGATCGCGCTCTAGTTGTTTAAAGCGCGGGCCGCAGGCATGGGAACCTATTTTTCACGGCCTTGGCCCTGGAAACAGGCCCTGACGCCTGCGTGCTGTGGATTTGAGCAGCCACGCAGCAAATTTTGGCGATTCCGACCGTGAAAGCGGTCAGGCCAACTCAAATCATGTTGTGCGTGCCGTCGCACCAGGGGGCGTCGTCGGTCGCTTTGCAGCCGCAAAGGTTGAAGGTCGCGGTCGAGGGCGCCACGAACTCGAGCGGCTCGAGCCCCGTGCCCTCGTGCGAGCCGTCGCAGAACGGCTGCGATTTCGAGCGCCCGCACCGGCAGTACCAGTAGGTCTCCCCCTGCACGAGGTCCACCTGGTAGGGGCCTGTTTGCGCGACGATTGGCTCTTCCGCCATGATCCACTCCCCTAGACCATGATCGCTTCGGACCCTATCAGTCCGAAGCGTGAATCATCGGTCTCGTCAAAGACCTGAGCGCGATCGCGCTCTAGAGCATGCCATTTCGGCCTAGCGGCTTCCGGCGCCTGGGGCAAGACCCTGCATCACACCACGTTGAGCGGATAGCGTTCAATGGTCTCGCCGCCCTCGTCGTCGAGCCAGCGCACGACGAGCTCCCCCGGGCCGGGCACCTTGAGAAAGAACGACAGATACGGATTGGCCGAGATGCCCGAGCCGAGCTCGGCCTCGAACACCAGCGCGCCGGCATAGTGCGCCGTGAAGGTGTGGATGATGTTGCGCGGGATGGGCTTGCCCTCGGCATCGCGGCGGTTGCCGGTCTCCATGACGTGCGTGATCAGCGCCTTGATCTCGACGACCTCGCCGGCCTGGGTTTGCTCCGGCAGCCTCACGCGTGGTTTGGATGCGGCCATGAGCTTACTCCGTCCCGCAGCCGCCAATGCCGACGATGACCGTCTGGCGCGCGACGAGGAGCACGTTCGCCGACGTGACCGCCACCGCCACCACGTCCTGCGTCTTGGCGAGCCGCATGCGCCCGGAGACGACGGCCTTGCCGGAAAGCGGCGTGAAGTGGAAGGTCGCCACCGACGCCTGCGGATTGAGCGTCGAGAGCAGGTGCACGCGCGCGACGTGGTCCTCGGCCGTCATCGGGCTTTCGGCGCTGATCTTGTAGGGCACGATGTTGCCGTTCTCGGCATCCTCGGGGAGCTCGATCGTCATCCGGCCGTCGAGCGGCGTGCCGCTGCCCACGATGCGCGCGAAGGCCTCCTCGAATTGCGCGGAGGGCGGCTGCGGACCGGGATCTTCCGTCGCCTGGGCTTTGGCGGCGGCTGCCTCACCCTCGGCGCGCGCGGGGAGCCGCATGGCCGTGAGCGCCGCGAGGCTCGCCAGGAAGGCACGTCGGTCGATCCTCCGGCTCGCGCCCGGGTTGCCAAAGATCAAGTTCGATCTCTCAATCATATCAAGGGCGAAGCGGAACACCGCTTCTCGTCGTCACTGCGGACTGCTAGCATAAGAGGCAAATGGGGTGCAAATCCATGCCCACCCGATCATGAGGGCCGCGACGTATTTCACGAGGCTGCCGGCCGCGGCGGTCCTGGCGCTCCTGCTGCTCACGGTCTCGGCCACGGCCGGGCGGGAGCCGGGCGCGGCCGCATCGTCCGGCTTGCGGCTGGTCATGGTCGAGGAGCGCGGCTGCCGCTTCTGCCTAAAATGGAACGCCGAGATCGCACCCGGCTATCCGAAGAGCGCGGAGGGGCGTTTCGCACCCTTGCAGCGCGTGCGCCGCGGTGCCCCCGAGATCAAGGACCTCGCCCCCGTCGTCTACACGCCGACCTTTGTCGTCATGCGGGGCGGCGAGGAGCTCGGTCGCATCACGGGCTATCCGGGTGCAGACTACTTCTACGGCGAGCTGCGCCCCATCCTCTCTGCCGCCGGCTTCTTCTCCGCCCTCTGATCGCAAAGGACCAGGCTTCATGCGTGAGATCGATCGCAGGCAACTGACGGGAGGTCTCGTCGCGCTCTCGCTGGGTGTCCTCGCGGGACCGCGCCAGCTCAAGGCCGCGGCGCGTGCCCGCCTCGTCGTCATCGGCGGCGGGCCGGGCGGAGCCACCGTCGCCGTCACCGTGAAACGCGCCGCTCCCGACATCGACGTCACGCTGATCGAGCCGCAGCACCACTATACGAGCTGCTTCTATTCCAACCACTTCATCGGCGGCCTCCGCTCGTTCGAGAGCATCACCAACACCTACCAGGGTCTCACCGCCCTCGGCATCGACGTCGTGCACGCGCGCGCAACCGGCATCGATGCGCAGAAGCGCACGGTGCACGTCGAGCGGGGCGGCACGCTCGCCTACGACCGGCTCGTCGTCGCGCCCGGCATCGGCTTCAAGTACGGCGCCATCGAGGGCTACAGCGAGGCCGCGAGCTACTTCATGCCGCACGCCTGGACCGGCGGGCGCCAGTCGCGACTCCTGCGCGAGCGCCTCGACGACATGGCCGACGGCGGCCTCGTCGTCATCGCCGCGCCTCGCAACCCCTACCGCTGCCCGCCTGGGCCCTACGAGCGCGCCTGCCTCATCGCCAACTACCTGAAGCGCGAGAAGCCCCGGAGCAAGCTGATCATCCTCGATCCCAAGATGTCATTCTCGAAGCAGGCCGTGTTCGAGGAGGCCTTCGCGAAATACTACAAGGGGCTGATCGAGCTGCGCCTCACCAACGATCTCGACGACATGGGCGTGGTGCGCGTTGATCCCAAGACCGGCGAGGTGGTGACCAAATCCGGCGAGACCTTCAAGACGGCCGTCGCCAACATCATCCCGGACCAGATGGCGGGCGCGATCGCCATCGACGCGGGCCTCGCCGAAGGGGGCTGGTGCCCGATCCATCCCGAGACCTTCCTCTCGGCCAAGATGGAAAATGTCTATGTGGTCGGCGACGCTGCCGTGGCGGCCGATATGCCGAAGTCGGCCTTCTCGGCCAACAACCAAGCCCAGGCGGTTGCCGGCCACGTGCTCGCCGACCTGACCGGCGCCGAGCGCCCGCCCGCGGCCTACCGCAACACCTGCTGGTCGATGCTCGCCCCCGACGACAGCGTCAAGATCGGCGCCGACTACGCGCCGGGCGAGGTCAAGGGCAAGCATCAGCTCGCAGCCCACGACCCGTTCATATCTCAGGTCGGAGAAAGCGCCAAAAAACGTAAGGAAACCTATGAGGAAAGTGTTGCCTGGTACCAGACGTTGACCGACGACATCTTCGCCAAGACTGCGTCCGCGACCGGGCACATTTCGGGCGAGCGGCGCGGCTGAGGCTCGGAACCCGGCTACGCGCTGGCGCGTATTTGTTCTAGTTTCGTGAGTCTATACAACGTTCTGCGGAATACGATTTCCACCGCTCCCGGAGCATCGCGACGCGTCTCAGAGAGAAACACTTTATAATTATCCGCTTATCATGCGGCGCTGAGGCGGAAGGGGTTATGTAAGCGTAGGTCGCCTCTGGGGTCGGGCGGTCTCGGCAACTCGAGCTGGACGGGCGGACGGTCGTGGTGATCGCCGCCATTCAGCCGCCGGGCTCGCGAATGTGGAGAGGTCGATGGCGGTAATTCTCCTGCTGGTCGTTTTGATCGCGGTGGCGCTCGCGCTCGGCATGGCGCGCGCGCACGCCTGGCAATGGACGGCCGGGCTCGGCGCGGTGATCCTCGCCTGGCAGTGCGGTCTCTTCCACGGCACCGTGCACCCGCCCCACATTGGAGTTTCGGGCGTCCTCCTCTGGTTTGCCCTCGCGGCCCTCGGTGCGCTCTCCATCACGGAGGTGCGCCGCCGCGCCGTCGTGCAGCCGGCCTTCAAGATGGTGCGCTCCATCCTGCCCAAGGTCTCGGACACCGAGCAGCAGGCGCTCGACGCCGGCACCGTGGGCTTCGACGCCGAGATATTCTCCGGCACGCCCGACTGGACCAAGCTGCGCGCCGTGCCGCCCATCGTGCTCACCCCCGAGGAGCGCGCCTTCCTCGACGGGCCGACGGCGGAGCTCTGCCGTAGGATCGATCACTGGCAGATCCGCCATGCCGAGCGGCGCATGCCGGACGAGATCTGGGACTTCGTCAAGAAGCACGGCTTCCTCGGCATGCTCATCTCCAAGGAGCACGGCGGCCTCGGTTTCTCGGCGCAGGCCCAGTCGCTGATCCTGGGCAAGATCGCCTCGCGCTCGCCCGACGTGGTGACCATCGTCATGGTGCCGAACTCGCTCGGCCCCGGCGAGCTCATCGAGAAGTACGGCACCGACGACCAGAAGCACCACTACCTGCCGCGTCTCGCCAAGGGTCTCGAGGTGCCCTGCTTCTCGCTCACCGGCCCGACCTCGGGCTCGGACGCCGCCACCATGCGCGACA
>JBFXEP010000299.1:0-4653 GCA_050179995.1 Hyphomicrobium sp. | reverse complement strand
CATGACGGCGCAAGAAATCTATCGCAGCCTCAAGGAGATCATTGAGGACAAGCCGGATCAGTTCGGCCAGCTCGATCTGCGCCTCGTCCTCCTCACCAGCTCGCAAACCGACAAGATCAAGGAGGGCTCCACGGAGCCCGAGTTGCGCGATGTCATGGCCCCCATCGTCGCCGTCTTCACGGTGCGCGGGCTGCTGTCGCGCATCGCCGCCAAGGAGACCATCGCCCGCGTCGCCCAGAGCCCCGCGAACAAGGCCGCTGAGCTCGCGGCGCTGGAAAGCCCGGAGCAGAAACCGCCGCCGACGCCCGACGGTGCTCGGAGCAGTCGCGACAAGTGGGCCGTCACGGTGATAGAGCTCAATCAGCAGGACTTCGCGCTGGAGCTCGGCTGGAAGATCTCGCGGCTCACGCAAGACATCGTCTCGCTGCAGATCGGGCATCCGTCGTTGTGCACGCGAGCCAATGGAGAGGCGCAGCAAAAGCGCCTCGCACCCAGCGATGCCAATCCGAAGGATCCGTCGGTTGACCGGACCAAGCGGCGCACACCGCTCGAGGTCGCGCGCACCATCCGCGCCAACAGCTGCGTCATGCTCTCGATGGAGACCTTGCTGCGTGGCGAATGAGCTCGGCTGGGTCTCGCCCTGGAGTGCTTCCGGAAAAACATGTCCTCGGACTTGATCCGGTGATGGGAACCGGTCATGGTGAAGCCATGCGAGCAACCAAGTCCGATAAGAAGCACGACAAGACAAAGACGTAGAGGCTTTCCGCGATTCCGCGAAACGCCGGAAAGACTCTAGAGCAGCGACCACTGCTGCACCGCCGTCGCCCACGCCACGATGGCAAGGTTGGAGGCGGCGTGCGCGGCGATGGGGTCCGAGAGCCGCTGCGTACGGTACATAAGCAAGGCATAGATCGCGCCCGCGAGCGCCCCCGCGAGCCACCGCTCGTGCATGAGGCCGAAGGCAATCGAGGACGCCGCGAACGCGATGAGCCGGAATTCGCCGAAGCCGACGCTCTCGAAGCGGGCGGACACCAGCCAGCGCGCGAGAAAGCCGCGAAACGCCAGCTCCTCGGCGACCGGCACGAGGGCCACCGAGCCGATCGCCCGCAGCGCCAGCCACAGGGCGGCGACCCAAGCCGGGAGCGCCACGATCCAATCGCCGAGCACCGCCCCCTTGTCGCCGCCTGGCTCCGTCGCGATCCACAGCGCCCCGATCACGAGCCCGATCACAACCGAGCTCCACGAGACCGGGGCGATCAGCGCCACGTAGGCGTCCCGGAACCACCACAGCGCCGCAGCGACGGCAGCAACCTTGACCGGGTAGAGCCACTGGTCGTGCGGGGCGAAGACCGAGGCGAGAATGGTGGCGGCGACGAGCGCCATGAACGGCGCCAGATAGGCGAGCGTCGGATCGGGCTCGGCGCCGGCGGAGCGGGCGTCCGCAAGGCGAACCTCGCGCGCGGGTGTTGCGGCGAAGAAGGAAAGCCGCCGCGTCACGGCGACCAGGCCGAGCGTGACGAGAAGGAACGAGATCCATCCCGCCTGCGAGTGGAAGCCTTGCAGCGCGATCTCCGGCGACACGTGCGCGCCGATGCTGACCAGCACCGCGATGCGGAGCGCATTGAGCAGCCAGATGGCCGCCATGCCGAGCGGCGCCAGCATGAGAACGTTCGGGAACTTGAGCTCGCGACGGAACACCCACAGGTAGACCGCCATGAACACCAGGACCAGCGTAACGCCTTCGTACCCGGAGCAGGCCTCGTTGATCCACACGGAGAAATCGCCAACTCCCAAGATGTGGCCCTCGGCGTTGACCATCGCGTTGGGCTCATAGAGTGCCAGTATCCAGTACGAGACCGTGAGCGTGGCGGCGGCGAGCGGGGTCCATCCCCTCTGCGCCAGGCCCTCGAGCCACAGGGCGAGCGCTCCGCCCCCGATCGCGATCGCGATCTCCACGGGAGCCATCTGCGCAAGCCTCCGCCAGAAGGCCGGCGGGGCAGCGACAAACGCCAGGGATGCGCCGGTCGCCAGCAGCAGCAGGCTGTAGAGGGCGAGCGCGGGCACGGTCTGCTCGCTCATCTGCGAGATGACGAAGCGGGCGAAGATGAGTCCGGCGAATAGCACTATATTGGCCGCGATAGACAGCTTGGCCGCTCCCGGCACGGCCGTCGCGTGATACGTCTCTACGATCTCCGTACGGCGCGGCCACAGCGCGATCAAGAGCAGGCAAAAGGAGACGACGGCGATCTTCGCCACCGAGTTGGCGTAGAACAGGGGATCTTGCCACAAAGGGAAATTGGAGTGCGGCAGGTCGAACAGGAATGTCGCGACCACGATCTCGAAGGCAGCGAGAGCGCCGAACAGCGAGAGGTGCCGCAGGGCGCTTTGCCGCTGACGCGCAGGCGATGTCATGGCGTCGGGGGGTAGCAACGTGATCATGGTCGATGTCGTGAACCGGCGCTCATCGGCTCTTGGACGGCTGCCCGGTCGACGACACGTCGAAAGCCGCGCTTACCGGTTTCTCATCCGGTTATAGAGCACGATCGCCACGCTCGCGACGAGAGCGAAAACGGCGATCGCGCCGGCACTGTCGAGCTCCGGCGTCGCGCTGGGGACACCCGGCGTGCCCGGGGATTTGTCGCCCCAGCCCGGAAACAGCCAGGACATCGCCATGGCCTGGTCGATCGTCAGAGCTACGCTCACCAGGAGGGTAATCGCGCGCACCTTGAGATTGCTGGTCATGTCCCCCTCTGCAGGTTGTGATTTTGAACAGCACAATTCTAACCCTAACTCGCGTGCGATCTCGCCTTTGGTCACTTCATGGTTAAGTTCGGATCGAGCAAAAATTTGCTCCGGCGACGATCCCGATAGGAGTGCCCCGAAGGAAGTCGGCGATGTTTATTGGAGGATTGCCCAGCCTAGCTGCGCACCGCATCGGCGATGTAGTCCGCCAGCAGGGCGCTGACGCCGACCAGCTCATGAGCGCCGCACGCATCGAGCTTGAGAGCACCGACTGTGATCGACTGGCGGTCGTTCGGGATGGCAGCGAAGCAGACGCCGATCAACTCGCCCGCTTTGGCGCGCGCGAGGAGCGATTCGAGCGTGCTCACCATCCGCTCGCGCTCGGCCTCGGCCTTCTCGTCGCGAACAAGATCGATCGAGACCAGGTCGCCCACGGCACGCTCCCTTTCACGTTGGAACGTGAGAGCAACCGACGACGCAGCCGGGAAGTTCCGCCGGGGTTGCGCGGAAGCACGCCCGTGCACGCTCAGCCACGCGCCACGGCCGTCACGTGGCCCCGGAACTCCGGTGTCGCCATCAGCGCCTTGCAGCGCTCGAAGCGCCCGGTCGCGTAGGTCCAGAAGTCGTCCGCCGGGTTCTTGTTGGCGTGCTGGATGAGGCCCCACAGCGTCCACAGGAGATCGCACATGGCCTTGTAGATGACGACGCGTCCGTGCTCGGCTGGCGTCGGCGTGCCGCCGAAGTAGGCGCCAATGAGCTCGGCCTCCTTGTCGGGCGCGAGCTTGGCCTCGACGATGACGTCGCCGAGGTCCCAGAGCGGATCGTTCATGCCCGAGTACTCCCAGTCGACGAGCCACATACGCCCGCCCGCGTCGATGAAGTTCTCCGACAGCGGGTCGCAATGGCACGGCGCGAGCGGCAGCGGGCGCGCGTTGAGTGCCTGGCGCACGGACTCTGCGGACGCCAGCACGTCGTGATACCCGGCGGGCAGGTCGACCGTCTTGCCGGAGAGAACCTTGAGGTAGTCGTCGATCATGGCGAACAGCTCGAAGCGGAAATCGAACGTCGCCCCGCTCGTATGCAGCTTGCGCAGCACGTGTGCCGCGCGCGTCGGCGCGCCGGGGATGGTCGCGAAATTCTCGGGCGACATGGTGACGGCGTTGGCGATGGCGACGGTCAGCATGAGGCCGTCGTCGGTCGAAGCCAGCACCTCGGGGCTGACCCCGGCGCCGGCCGCGGCGCGCGCAGCCACCGCCTCGACCTTGCGGTTGATGTATTCCTCGGTGCCGGCGCCGGGAATGCGAAGAACGGTGCTGCGGTGCGGGCCGGCGATCAGGTAGACACGGTTCGTAAGGCCGCCGAGGCGCTGCACGGATGCGGCCCCGCCCTCGACCGCTGCCCGGATGCCGAGGCGGTTCAGCGCCGCCCGCACATCGTTGAGGTCCTGCTCGGCAACGCTCATCGCGCGTCTCCCCCTCTGCCCTTCGCCTTACGAGAGTAGCCTCGCGTTGCCGGGATCGTAAATCGTCCGCTCGGTGCGCGTTGCGTGATACGCCGTGCCAAACGCCTCGATGACGAAGCCCTGCGCCTCGGCAAGCTCGACCGGCACCCAGCCGAAGGCGATCGTCTTGCCGACGGTGTGCCCGAAGCCCGTGCTCGCCGTCTGCCCCACCACCCGGCCGTCCTTGACGATCGTCTCGCCGCCGTGGAAGGGAGCGACCCCGTCGACGGTGAACGTGCAGAGCCGCCGCGCGCCGCCGTCGCGCTTCACGGCTTCCAGCGCGGCGCGCCCGATGAAGTCCTTGCTGAAGTCGACCGTCGCCGCGAGCCCGGCGGAGAGGGGATCGTAGTCGGGCCCGATCTCGGCCGACCAGTAGACATAGCCCTTCTCGAGCCGGCAGGTCTCGATGG
>JBFXEP010000298.1:0-4663 GCA_050179995.1 Hyphomicrobium sp. | reverse complement strand
CCGCAGCCGCGCCGGCGCCAGACACGGCGCCCACCGCGACACCGGGCTGGCAGCGCGCGCAGGCCAACTGGTCACGCGAGGCGGACCAGCGCCGCCAGCAGGGCATGAAGCCCGCCAAGCCGCCGATCACCATCGAGGGCGAGCTCATCGCCTCGTCGTCGGCGAAAGGCGCGGGCTATAGCGTCGGCACCCGCGTGCGCCACCAGAAGTTCGGCCCCGGCACCGTGACCGATGTCGACGGCAACAAGCTCACCATCGAGTTCGACCACGCCGGCAAGAAGCGCGTCGTCGACAGCTTCGTCGCAAGGATCTAGTAGGGCGACGGCCGTCGCCCCATTCCTTCAATCCCGCCAAGCGACGGCGCGAGCCGAGCGCAGAGCGGGAAACCAGCGCAAGACTCCTACCACAATAGCTTTCGCGTCTTCGACAGCTCTTCCGCTGGGTTCCGGGTCTCGCTCGCGTGCGCTCGCTTCGCCCGGAATGACGAGTGGTGGAATGATGCAGCACTAGCCTGCGCGGAGCAGCCTCACCGCACCGCGACCCGCGTCACGAAATGGCAGGGCCTGTACTTGCGCGCTTCGATGTTGACACGCGTGCCGGCCGGCACCGGCGGCTGGCCGCGCGTGTCGAGGAACAGCACGATGCCGCTGTCGGTGATCACCTCGGCCGTGTTCATGGTCCAGATGCGCACGATGCCGCTGTAGGTTTGCAGCCCCGGCTCGAACCGGTCGAGATCGTCCATCCCTCGTCTCCCTCATCCACCCCGTACGACGACCGGCGCGCTCGCGAGTTCGTCAATCATCGGTCTCATCAAATGTCAGGAGCAGGCTTCTTCCGTGCCAGTGGAACAAAGCACACCGGAATGATCTCCCTCAAGACGGTCGATTGATCGCTCCGCTTTTCGACGACAATGAGTTGCTGGTCGCTGCCGCCGACCGGGAGCACGAGCCGCGCGCCCGGCGCGAGCTGGGCAACCAGGGCATCGGGAACCTCGGGCGCTGCAGCAGCCACCAGGATGGCATCGAACGGCGCGGCCTCGGACCACCCGAGGTTGCCGTCGCCGGTCCTGGATTGCACGTTGGCGACGCCGAGCCGCCCGAGCGTGTCGCCGGCGCGCTGCGCGAGCGGCTCCGAAAGCTCGATCGTGAACACGGTGGCGGCGAGCCGTGCCAGCACGGCCGTCTGGTAGCCGCAACCCGTGCCGATCTCGAGCACCCGGTCGCCGGGCTCGATGTCGAGAAGGTCGGTCATCAGCGCGACGATGAACGGTTGCGAAATGGTCTGCCCGTAGCCGATCGGCAGCGGCCGGTTGACGTAGGCGTCCGCCTGGTGCTCCGGCGCGACGAACAGGTGCCGCGGCACCGCGCGCAGCGCGGCCAGCACGCGCGGCGAGAACGCACGCCGTGCCGTGCTCGGCGACAGGGTGGCGGCCATCCGCTCGACCTCGCCCACCATCGCCTCGCGCAGGCGCCGCTCTTCCTCGTCGATGGCGCCCATGATCGCTCCAACGCCCGCGGCCAACGTCTCCGCTTCTGTCATTTTATTCCATGGCGGCCCTTGCGGCACGTGCCTTATCGCCTCGCGATGACGAGACGTCGTTGTCATCAATTCGACCAACTCGCGCCCCACACGTGGCGTGTGTGCGGACCACGAGTTAGCGTCAGGGAGAGTGAGTATGGTTTTCAGTCGCAAGCCCGAGCCGGTGCCGACCGAGCCGCCGCCGGTGCCCCAGTTCCGCCGCGGTCCGGGCGTCGAGGCGCAGCACCTGCACGCCGTCCAGTCCGCCGGCACCGCCACGCAATCGGTGATCGGCAATGACCTCTCCATCGAGGGCGATGCGATCACCATCCGCTGCAAGGGCTCTCTCAAGGTTCTGGGCAACATCCAGGGCGACCTGCACAGCCGCCAGCTCGAGGTCGGCAAGGAGGCCGTCATCGAGGGCGCCATCGCCGCCGAGACGGTCGACGTCTTCGGCCGCGTCAATGGGGCCATCGCCGGCACCCATGTCGTGCTGCACGCCACGGCCGAGGTGCAAGGCGACATCCACAGCCACCTGCTCTCGATCGAGCAGGGCGCCTCCTTCGACGGCCGCTCGCGCCGCGTGCGCGATCCCTCGGAGATCGCCCCGCAGCTCGAGAAGCCGGGCGCCGGCTCGTCCTCGAGCTTCGGCGGCCCGCCCGCGGTGCCGAACTACACCTTTCCGACGTCAAGCTGATCCGGGCTCGACACCGGCGCGCGCGGGTGTGCTAACAGGCATCAGGGGATAGGCCGGCTGCCGGCCGTCCCCTCGCTTCGTTGCACCCGTCTCTGCCCACGCCATGAACTACCGCCACATCTATCACGCCGGCAATTTCGCGGACGTGCTGAAGCACGCTACGCTGACGCTCGTCATCGAGCATCTGAAGGGCAAGGACGCGCCGTTCCGCGTCATCGACACCCATGCCGGCACCGGCCTCTACGACCTCGCGAGCGATGAGGCGCAGAGGACGGGCGAGTGGAAGGACGGCATCGGCCGCATCCTCGCCGCGACCCCGCCGCCCGGCATCGCCGCCATCCTGGCGCCCTATCTGCATCTCGTCCGCGCCGAGACCGGCGCCGGCGCCACCACGCTTGAGAGCTATCCCGGAAGCCCGCTGATCGCGCGCCGCCTCCTGCGCCGAGAGGACCGCCTCGTCGCCAACGAGGCCCATCCCGAGGACGCCGCGCGCTTGGCGCATCTCTTCGCGCGCGACCGCCAGGTGAAGACCATGCACATCGACGGGTGGACCGCACTCAAGTCGCTGCTGCCTCCGAAGGAGCGGCGCGGCGTCGTGCTCGTCGATCCGCCGTTCGAGGAGCCGGGCGAGTTCGTGCGTATGGCGGAAGGGCTCGCCGCTGCGCATAAGCGCTTCGCGACCGGTACCGTCATCCTCTGGTATCCGATAAAGGACGCGCGCGCCGTGCGTGCATTTCAACGCGATGTGACGGCACTCGCCATTCCGAAACTGCTCTCCGTTGAACTTCTCGTGCGCGAAATTCACAAGGACGGCGAGCTAGCGGGCTCCGGCCTCGTCATCATGAACCCGCCCTTCACGCTCGAGGAGAAGCTCGCGCACGTGCTTCCCTATCTGTCGGCCGTGCTCGCGCGCGACGCCGGCGCCGAGAGCCGCCTCGCATGGCTCACCGGCGAGCGCGTAACATCCTCGTGAGGCCTTTGAAAGCTGGCACCCTCGGGGTCAACGGAGGGTTGCGCGCCTCGACACTTTTCGGAATACTTCGCGCGCCTCGTGCGTGCGCAAAACGGACGAGGACAGCCCGCGTGTCAGAGGACACACGCGGGTGAGTAGCCGTCGTGGCCAACCGAGCGAGACTGGCCGAGCTTCGATGGAACGAGCATCCTGCGGTTGATGTTGTCCAAGATGACGATGCCCTTCCCGCAACCAAGGTGATGACGGCTTCCGTCGGAGCATCGCCCGCTCTCCGCCGGTCCCCTGAGCAGTGCGGGCATTGGAGTGTGAGATGCGTCAGATTGGAACGGTCAAGTTCTACAACGATCAGAAGGGCTACGGCTTCATCACCCCGGATGACGGCGGCAAGGACGTCTTCGTGCATGTGACGGCGATCGAGCGCTCGGGCATGGCGCAGCTCGCGGAAGGCACGCGCCTTTCCTTCGATACGGAGCCCGACAAGCGCGGAAAAGGTCCCAAGGCTGTCAACTTGCAGCAGGCCAACTGACGCGAGTTGTCGTGCGGCAACGGGGTGCGGAAATCGCGCGCCCCGGTCGCTTTCCTGTGCATGACGGATGGGCAGCGTGCGCCAAAAGGGGCAGAGTCCCCCCGGTTCTGCCCCGCGCACGAACTGCCGCATTCAAATTTCCAGGGAGACAATCCATGCACAAAGCTCTGCGTTCCATGACGGCGCTGGTGGCCGTCGCGGGCCTTGCGGGCTTGATGTCGGCCGGCACGGCCGAGGCCAAGTCCTGCGTGAAGAAGGGTGCAATCGGCGAGGCGGGAAGCCAGCAGGACGCGAAGTTGCAGGTGGACGAGGCGCTGCTCCAGGCGGTGGACTGGGGTGCCTGGGCTGCCTGGATGGGCTCCAACAATCAGGTCGGCGCGGCGGCCAATCTACCCGGCTACACGTTCGGCCCGCGCAGCTATAGCTGCAAGCAGGGTGGCTCCTGGGGCTGGACCTGCCGCGGTTCTGCCACGATTTGCAAGCTCTGATCACTCTCTCGCTTCAAGAGGGGGATTCGACGCCGCGCCTCCCGGAGGGGTGCGGCGTCTCTTATTGAGCGGGCAGGGGAAGTTCTACGCCGTTAGTAAACCTGCGCATAATGTAGCCGATCGCTCTAGGCACGTCCGCGCGACACGGCTATAGCAGCACAAGAACCAAGCGATATTCGGCCGTTACGGAGAAACTTGATGCGTTTCTTGTCCAGGTTTGCCCTCGCCAGCGCCGTGACCGGCGCGCTCGTGCTGGCCCACCCGGCCGTTGCCGGCTGCAAGCGCATGGGCTTCACCGTCAACGATTACGGCAAGGATGGCCCGACGCGCGACGCCAAGGACCTGCTCGACAAGCACATCTCCACCTGGGCGGCGGAGCAGGGCATCGAGAAGTATTCCGTCGGCAAGAAGGACGTGAACTGCGAGCTCTTCCTCAATCTCATCGTGGTCGACGAGCACAC